>JAQVGK010000457.1 GCA_028696755.1 Bacteroidales bacterium
CAGCAGCAAATACTTCTTTCACTTTTAATATAGTAAAAGCGTAGTCAAGAGATACCATTGCAGTTTCTGTCGCAATTCCTTGTCCCCAATATTTTCTTATAAGTCGGTAGCCAAGGTAATAATAATTCTTGTGATTATTTGTCAAGTCTGTAACAAATTTTAGACCTGTCCAACCAATAAACTCATTCGTTTTTTTGTCACTGATTGCCCACCTTCCAATTCCATTGTCTTTATATTGTTGTCGGATGAAATTTATTACATCAATAATTTGTTCTCTGTCGGTTACAGGTTTGTTGCCTAAATATTTATGAACTTCTGGGTCAGAGTCAAGTTCATAAAGTCCTTCGACATCAGTCGGAAGTATTTCTCTTAAAATAAACCTATCTGTCTCTGCGAATATTTTAATTTCTGATTTGATTTTCATTTTTTAGTATCGTCTTTTAAGCTGACCGCTAACGTTTTCGGGCTTTGCGTTCGGGCGGGTTTTTTAGCACTGCACTTGATACGAAGAACCGCACTTCAAGTATACACAAAATTGTCAATAGAAGCACGTCACCCCGCCTGACGCAAAACCTGTGTTGAACTAAACCTCCGGTAGCTTTCGCTGCGATGATTTTGTACCTTAGTATATATTAACATTAAAAAATTGATACTATGGTAACTAAAAAAAAATCTCCGGAGGAATTAAGAGCGAACAAGTATTTGAATCGTGCTTGTAACGAAATTACAGGTTTTTCCGAACTTTTGCAACGTTTTGAACGAAATATTTCCATTTTAGGAAGAAGTAAACGCACTTTCGAAAATTACTCGCGTCATGTAGCTGCTATGGCGTTGCATTTTGGATGTTTACCTACCGAATTACATCCCGAACAGGTTAAAGATTATCTGTTTGAACTGCAACAACGTTCGCATTCACCTTCGCAATCGTATTTTAAACACACCGTTTACGGATTGCGCTTTCTCTTAAAATCCGAAAATCTTCCGTACGATTACCTTCATTTACCCTCAATTCCTAAAGAAAAAAAACTACCCGTAATCCTAAGTCGAGAAGAAATTTGGAGAATGCTTCAAAGTGCAGAGTTACTCAAACATCGTATTTTAATCGGATTGATTTATGGTTGTGGACTTCGTTGCATGGAAGTCAGAAACATCGAATTGAAACACTTAGATTTTGATCGAAAATTGTTGCATATTGTACAAAGCAAAGGCAAAAAAGATCGTTATGTTCCTTTATCTGATCATTTGATACGCGGAATAAAAAGGTATATTTCAGCCGAACATCCCACTACTTTTTTATTCACAGGAAACACCAAAGACGTCAAAGGATTTGATTCGCGTTATAGTCAACGTGGCGTTCAATGGGCGATTCGATCGGTTTGTAAAAAAGCTGGAATTTTAAAAGACGTGCACACGCATACCTTGCGCCACAGCTACGCTACGCATTTGTTAGAAGATGGCGTGAATATTCTTCAAGTTCAAAAACTGATGGGTCACGAACGAGTAGAAACCACCATGGAATATCTGCACGTTTGTCAGCTCGAAAACCCAAAAGTACACAGTCCACTCGATACCGTTTTTGATTTATGCAGCCGCAGTGGGAAGTAGCGGATGTGCTTAGAAAGGTCGATTTGTCCAACCAAAACTTTACGGTTCATCAGGAAAAAACGCTTCGGGCGTTGACTTTGTGCCGAACTTCCGCTTTGGGCGGACATGTAGATGCTTGTGATGCTTGTGGGAATATCAGCATCAGTTACAACAGTTGCAGAAACAGGCATTGTCCCAAATGTCAAGGACACAAACGTGAAGAATGGATTCAGGCTCGCGAGCACGATTTGTTACCTTGTTCGTATTATCATTTGGTGTTTACGTTGCCCGATACGCTCAATGGTTTAGCGATTTCTCATCCGCAAATCATGTATCGCATATTATTTGAGGCAACTTGGGCTACGTTGTCTCAATTTGGCAAAACAGAAGGATTGCAATTGGGAATGATCGCAATTTTGCATACATGGGGGCAAAATTTGAGTTTGCATCCGCACTTGCATTGCATTGTTCCGGGTGGGGGTATAGATGGTAATGGCAATTGGAAACGCAAGATAAAAACCGATAAATATTTGTTTGCAGTAAAAGCGTTGAGTAAAGTTTTTCGGGCCAAATATGTGGCATTATTACGAAAAGAAAAACTGGAAGATGCTCAAGTTTTACAAAGTTTGTTTGAAAAGAATTGGGTGGTTTATGCCAAACGACCTTTTGGTGGCCCCAAGCAAGTGATTGAATATTTAGGCAGATACACCCACAAAGTTGCGATAAGCAATCATCGGATAAAAAATGTAAGCGATCACGAAGTTTCTATTAATTACAAAGATTATAAAGACGGAGGTAAAACCAAGCAACTCACCTTAAAAAACGAAGAATTTGCAAGACGATTTAGCTTACATATTCTGCCTAAACGTTTTGTGCGCATCCGACATTACGGAATTTTAAGCAGCAGTTGGAAACGAGGAAAACTCCAACAATTACAAAAAGAATTAAACGTAGTACGTCCAAAAAATGAACCCAAAACGCAACATAGAAAATGCTATTGTTGTAAAGTCGGTAATCTGGTTACCTTGCATGTTTTTGGGCAAAGAGGACCACCGAAAGCGTACCTTATCGAAAATAAACTTGCGCCTGTGAATTAACTTTTACGGGTAAGGGAACTTGTGATTTTTTGCTTCGAAAAACAGTGTAAAAAAGTAGAAACCAACACAAAAAAAGCAGTAATCGTAAAATTACTGCTTGTATATCTAAAAGCCACACTTCGAAAACTCCATAATACGTATTAAGCTCCCAGAGGTTCCGTTCAACGGGCTTTCATCTCTAGCCCTCCGGGCAAGACGAAAGCTTAGTTATTGGCAGCAGTGCTTTTTGTTTTGAGTTTCTTTGTCAGGAAATACTTGCCTGTCTTTGGTGAGCCTTTAAATTCAATTAAGTTAAGGTTTTTCAATGTCTGTATGTAGCGTTTGACTTGTGCATTTGACTTTCCTGTTTTATCCATTATCTGCGTAATTGAAGCTCCGTTATTACTATTTGCAATAGCTTTTACAGCATCAATTAGAGCATCATTTACAGCATCACTTACAGCATCAATTAGTCCTTTTTTTACAGCATCATTTACAGCATCATTTACAGCATCATTTACAGCATCATTATTATTTGCTGTTTCATTAGTTGCTCCTACAAGTGTTTCATTACTGTAAAAAGTAAGTTAAACCGTATGCTCTCCAATATCCCATACAGGAACTTTAAGTCCTGCTTGTTTACAAGCATCTATTATTTTAAGTGTTCCTCTACCAATTTTTTCAATATAACCTCTTAAAAATACGATATGTGCAATATCGGGATTGTATGGCATTGATAAGTGGTTTTTCTTTAATTCGCTTTGTTTCAGAGGCGATTTTCCA
>JAQVGK010000458.1 GCA_028696755.1 Bacteroidales bacterium
ATGGAAGGTGCAATTGCTCAGAAAATTTCTGTAACAAATGCTTTAGGTCAGGTTGTAATAGAATTCAATCCTACAGCTACTACCTCGATAATCAATTTCGCAGGAGTTGAACCTGGAGTTTACTTCGTAAATATTACAGCTGATGGTAAGGAGTTTAACGAAAAAATAGTTGTTAAAAAGTAATTTTCTTAAATAATAATGAAACGCAGGCTTGTTTAACAGGTCTGCGTTTTTTTTGTTAATAAGAGTTTTCGTGTTTTGCGGTTTCTTAGTTTTTTTGGTTCTACCATTATTTTAGTGGGCAAAATGTGCTTTTCGCCATCCCGCTCCCTACGTTCCCTAAAGGGAGCCTTACACACAGCTTAACAGATAGCAATTGAGCGACGGGTTCCTTTAGGAAAAAAGGGTGCGTTGGAGAATTCGGTAAAATCACACATTTTAATTTACTAAACAATAATCGTTCATTAAAATAGTGGTAGAACCGTTTTTTTTAATTAGATTTGCAACTAAAGACTAAACATTACAGTCTTGATTGTTGTTGTTAGAGAATATTAATCAAATTTTGCATTATGAGAAAATTACTACTTTTTGTAATTGCTGTGTTGACGGTATCATTGTCATTTGCACAGCAAAAGCAGGTTATTAAGTTGACTGCTGGAGAAAATCAACTTGAGTTAAGAAGTGTTACACCTGAGTCTTTTTCGGCTAAGGTTCAAATTAGTGAATTGGGCTTTAGAGCATCCAATTATAATGGTAATTTTTCAGCGATGGATGTTGTGGGAATGAATAGACCAAATAATGTTGGAGAAGCAAATTTGCCAGTAATAAGCAAATTAATTGAGGTACCTTATGGAGCCGAGATTCAGGTAATAATTAGAAATTACACTGAGGAGGTTATAAATCTTGATGAGTACGGAATTAGTACTATTGAACCAACTCAACCATCTTATAGCAAAAGTACTCCGGTCGAGGAGCAATATTTTGTAATTAATGAGGAATATTATAGTTCTGACGAATTAGAAAATTGTCCATTAATTACAACAGAAATCAATGGTATAATGCGTGGATTACGTTTTGGTAGAATCGAAATCCGTCCTTGGCATTATAATCCTGTGGAGAATACTTTAGTCGTTTATAACAATCTCGATTTCGAAATTGTTTTTGTAAATGCTGATTTGACATTAACACAGGAAATGAAGAACAAATATTATACTCCAGAATTTGAAGGATCGTTTCAATCAATGTTAAACTATATTGCTCCTGCTGCAAAAGA
The DNA here is from genome assembly GCA_028696755.1 of Bacteroidales bacterium. Next base: position 1,274 of record JAQVGK010000458.1, read on the forward strand.
TGCCTTTTCTAATTATGCTGCACCATTAAAATATGTCATTGTGGCTAATACAGCTTTTGAGTCAACTTTGCAACCATTTGTTGAGTGGAAAACCAAGCAGGGATATAATGTGGTTGAATACTATGTTGCAAATGGAACAACAAACACTTCTATAAAGACATATCTCGAAGGGTTGTACGATGCTGCTACTCCATCAAATCCTGCTCCATTGTATGTCTTGATAATTGGTGATCATAGTGGAACTTATGCGATACCAGGTTTTAATTCGACAGCAAGCACCCCATCAAGTTCACATAAGACAGATGTATATTTCGCAACTTATGATGGCTCATCTGATTATATCCCAGATTTATATTATGGTCGTATTTCTGCTGAATCAACTACCGAATTGTCGAATGCTTTGAACAAGATTTTACCTTACGAGCAATATTCAATTCCAGATGGCGATTACCTTAATAAGTGTATGTTGATTGCTGGTGTTGATGCAAGTTTTGCTCCTTCGCATGGAGATGGTACTATTTATTACGGAGTAACAGAGTATTTTAATGAGGCACATGGATTTAGCAATATTTATGCATATTTTCATACGTTAACCTCTGGTCCATACCATGTTATGAGCTCAACAAGCTCTGCTGCAGATGCTGATATTAGGACAAAGATAGGAGCTGGACTTGGCTTTGCAAATTATACTGCTCATTGCGATCATGACGGATGGTCTGACCCAAATTTCCCGCGGTCGGCAATTGCAAATCTAAACAATGTTAACAAGTATCCATTTTTAATCGGAAACTGCTGCTTGTCATTTCAATTTGATCAAAGTGATGCTTTCGGGGAAATGATTATTTATGCTCAAAACGAGGGCGCAATTGGTTACATCGGAGCATCAAACTCTAGTTATTGGAACGAAGATGTTTATTGGGGAATTGGCCTAACAAGTATTTCAATAACTGCTGCTAATGCCGATAATCATACTTATGCAAATACAGGACTTGGAGCTTATGACGGTATCTGGCACGAAAACGGTGAAGCATATTCTAACTGGTATTATACTGGTCGTCAGATTGCGCATAAAGGTAATCTAGCCGTTGAGGCGAGCTCATCGTCATACAAAAAGTATTACTGGGAAATCTATCACCTAGTAGGTGACCCATCTATTATGCCATATATGACCGAACCAGATGCTCTGTCTTTGAGCTATCCAACACCAATGCAAGGAGCAACATCATTAGTAGTTACTACTGAGCCTTATACTTATGTTGCAATTTCGAAAGATAATGTTTTGTTAGATGCTGATTGGAGTGGTAGTGGAACAAGTGTAACACTTACTGTTCCTTCATTTACTGGAGAAACTTATTGTATTGTTGGAACAAAACAAGACAGAGCTCCTTATATTAACGAATCTGTTGTTCCAACAGTTGCAAGCCCACCTGTTGCAGCATTTAGCGGAACTCCAACAACAATTCTCGAAGGTCAGTCGGTTACTTTTACAAATACTTCAGAGAATGCTGCTACATCAAGCTGGGACTTTGGAGATACTCAAACATCAACAGAGGTAAACCCTGTTCATGTTTACACAACTGCTGGAACATATACAGTAAGTTTAACCGTTACAAATACTCTTGGTAACGATAACGAAACTAAAACAGATTATATCACAGTTAACCCAAATACAAACCCACCAACTGCACAATTCTCGGCCTCTGCAACTACAGTTATGGTTGGAGGTTCGGTAAATTTTACCGATTTGTCAACAAATAATCCTGCATCTTGGGCATGGACTTTCCAGGGAGCGAGCCCAGCAAGTTCTACATCTCAGAATCCAACTGGAATAACTTATCCTAATGCTGGAGTTTATTCAGTTACTCTTACAGTTACAAATACTTATGGAAACGACAGCGAAGTTAAAACTGGATACATTACCGTAACAGTTCCTGATTATTGCGATGCTTATGCCGAATCAGAAGACGAATACATTAGTAATTTTACATTTAATACAATAAATCAAAATTCTACTTGGTCAACTGGTGGATATGGTGATTATACAAATGTTTCGACAACAGTATTAAGGGAGAGTTCTTATAACCTAAGTGTTACAAATGCTATCAACTATAGATATGATGAGGTAATAGTGTGGATTGATTACAACATGAATGGTGATTTTACCGATGC
>JAQVGK010000021.1 GCA_028696755.1 Bacteroidales bacterium
CAAAATATTGTCAAAATAAGTTAGAGTTTTTACAGAATTTTAGTGAATATTTGAAATATTAGGATGAAATTCCATAAAAAAAATTACCTGTCTTAACATTTTTTGTAATTTGCGGATTTAAGGTAATCCAAAATCATTGTGGCAAAAACTGTCAAAACAAAATCTGGAGCACCCCAAGCATAAAAAAATGTCGAAAATATCAATGCTACCAAATTTCTATAGGCAGGCTTTGTAAGGTAATATACTGCCAAAAAAATTGGTAGAAAATAAAACAAAAATATGCTGCTGCTAAAAACCATTTTTTGGCAAAGAGTTTATATTATGTATTTATAAAGAGTCACAAAATTATTTATTTTTTTTAAAATGTGGAGAAATCTTTTATCTAAAAGCAGAATTCTTAGTTTTAATTTACAAGAATCATTGATAAGTAACAAACAAAATACATTTGTATTAAAGTTTATTTTAATTTTGCAAGAAGTAATAACCTATTGTTATTCTATAACTATTATGAAAAAAATAATTTTAATCACAATTGTTGTTGTTCTTAACATACACAATTCTTTTTCCCAAGAAGTTAAAAAATATATTTTTATTGGTCACCCTTATACCTTTAAACTTTCCGAAGGTTTATTTGACACCCGTTGTGTTGCATTAGACTTACCTCAGAACTACGATCGAATTTGGCTTGGTGGTGACGTACTTGCCAAGTCTCTAAAAACGAAGGAAAACGTTGAAGCTGTTGACGAAGTCTTTAATATTTCTGCTCCTGGAAATCATTGGACAATGGGTAATCATGATGCTTGGGGCTTTAATTGGGAATGGTATTATGAGGTATGCGGACGGCCAACTTATTACGCTCATTATCAGGATGACATAACAACAATTGTAATCAATACGAACATAAATCCATCAGATTGTGAGCAATTGGATGACCAATACAGAATGATTGAAAACGTGTGTGATACAATTTCGGAATCTCTTGCATTGATTTTTCTTTGTCACCATGATATTTTCGGAGGAGTTCCCGGGTTTCCATCTCCAGCCTCATATTCGAACATACCTAAACCATTCTGGAATTCGAATTGCTTTGATCCTGATCATCGCTGGTTTGTAAACTCTATTTACCCAATGCTAAAAACAGTTAAAGATAGAGGAGTTGAAGTTATTTGTGTCATGGGAGATTTGGGAGCATTTACCAAAACTTTCTACATACTATCATCTGATGACATTCATTTTATGGGATGCGGCCTGTGGAATTCTGCATACTCAACGCCCGAACAAATTGAAGCAGCTGGGAAAGATAAGGTTCTGATTTTTGAGCATAATGTTAGTGAACGAACTCTTACTGTTGCATTTCACGACATTGACTCTTTAGTTGCGGTAAATAAAACGAAGAAATTTATTCGACGATAATTTTTTCTATATGTTTTTCTTTTTCACTAAAAACCATTTCAACAAAATATACTCCTGACGCAAATTTGCTGCAATTTATTTTAGCATTATCATTTTTAAAGTTCTTACTAAATATCATCTGCCCCTTCGAGTTTATTATTTTTACATCATAATTAAGACTATTGTTTGGAGTTTGATTTATCGAGATGTTAAAATAATCTTTTGCAGGATTAGGATACACTGAGACGTTTCTATAAGTTGCAGTATCAATATTGAGTAATTCCTGAATATCTCCACTCGGACTAAGTTTTAAAACCATAATATTATTACTACCATTACCCAAAGCAGGATCGTTGGTATATCCTACTATCATGCACCCATTTTCCGAAGTAGATTCAATCCCATAAGCATACTCAGAGTAATTCCCTCCGATTGTTTTTTTCCAAATTGTATTACCCGACAAATCGGTCTTAATTATTAGCACATCTACACTTTCGGTTAACTCTGTTTTAGAAACTCCACAGAGAAAAATGTAATTATCATCAGTTATGCTTAAATCGTATCCATATTCAAAATCAATTCCTCCAAACACTTTTTGCCATTCAGTATTCCCATTCGAATCAATTTTGATTAATAACATGTCGAAACTGCCAGCGCTATTTTCTTGAGTTGACCCAATAATAAAGTAGCCACCATCAGGAGCCTGTTGTACTGCACGAGCATAACGCAAATATGATCCTGTAATGGTTTTGTTCCAAAGTTCGTTTCCTTCGGAGTCTGTTTTTATTATGTAAATTTTAGAGCTTGCATAATTATATTCACGCCAGATATAATTGAAAATAAAACCATCTTGAGTTCCAACTAGCAAATATCCATTGTCGTCGGTTTGTATGTGTTTAAAGTTTTGCTCTTCCTGATTTGCCCCATACTTTTTTATCCAACTTATATCTCCTGCATCGTTCATCTTTGCCAAGAAAGCCTGGCCACCCAAAGTGCCTTCCTGAGCACTACTACCACAAAAAGAGAGTCCGCCATTTTGGTCGTCAATTGTACTAAAGCCAAAACCAGCCATTATATCTTCAATATAGTTCATTTTTATTATTGAGCCAGATTGACCAATTAAATACATAAATGGATTATGCATTAAATCTGTCCAGAGATAACCAGTTAATCCAATTGTATTGTTGTTGGTGTAACAAACATCAAATGCTTCGTCAATATTAGATACACCATAAGTATTCACCCAATTTAAATTTCCCGACTCCGAAATCTCAAATAAAATGATATCGTTACTCCCAACACTGCCACTTCTAGTGGAACCACAAATCAAATAATTATCACCAGCCTTACAAATTGAATAGGCTTGATCGTTTTCGTTGCCCGATAAATAAATATTTTGTTGTGTCTGCGAAAAGCCACAATAGCATAGAGCTAATAAGAAGATGATTATAAAAATTTTTATTTGCATTTATTAAATAATTAAAAAGTAAAATTACAAAAAATTTGCAATAAAGCTTACTACAATGTTTTTTCTCATTAAAAATTGATGGTGTTTGGTTTTAAACTTATTTCTGCGACATTAATCATATTGCCTGCAACTATTTAGCGAAAATAAATAGTAATATGTGAACTAAATTGCAACCATTTTACTACTTTTGTAGTTTCGGTTATATAAAAAATTAGCGATGAAAAGGTTTATTACAATTTTATTTTTGATGATATCGTTGGGATTATCGGCTCAAATTGTTTACACGGATGCTCATGATTATGTATATCACTCATGTATTCAACCTGAAACGGTGACTGACACACTTCTTGAATTAGCAGGGTCTGGATTAGGATACATGTATTTTAAAATGAATATGGGACTCGATAATTCAAATAATATTTTAAATATAACAGCAAATTTTGATCGAAATACAAACATTGTATTAAATGAAACTGAAGAGGAAGCTAAAGATTTTTCGTGGGGGGATACAATTTCTCAGGAGTCAAATTGGAATTTAAATACAACAACTGAAGTAGATGTGATAAATTCCTGTCTTATGTCTTGGTGCCATTCACCTTGGGCTCAAGCAAAATCTAAATTTATTGGTTTTAGTTATAAAGTAGGAGATGATACATATTATGGTTGGATCAGGGTTTCTATAGAAACATCGGACATTTGTAGCCATATCAGAATACATGACTTTGCATATAATTCCATACCAAATGTGGGTCTTGTTGCCGGGGAAGGATTTCCTTTTTGTGCAACAAATTTGGAGGTAGTTGATTTTGCCGACAATAAAAACGAAAGGGATATATGGCTGAGTTTTTCAAAGCCCAAAATACAGGACAGCCTTAGCTTTTATCGTGCCTTCATTGTACCATCAGCAATTTCAGAGTCTTTCGGGCTTGAGCAGGCAGAACAAGTAGCTAATGGGAATTATATGTGGATAACGCGTGGAGATTCACATTTCTCGGGAATCATTACGAGTGGGACTCATGATATTGAAGGAAACGCGATTACCGAACACGTTCCCTATAAAGCCTTTGTTCTGAGTGTTAATCATTTTGGAACAATTGCCCAAAATGTACTTTCATCACCTTCTCACGAGTTTATTTTAACGACCCATCCAACTGGAGTCAGCAATATGGTTTCACAAACCGAATATCTTGGTGGAACTGAATATAATTTGCATATTGATTTTGATAAGCCAGATGTTTTGCAAGGGTTATTAGAATACCGATTAATGATTGTTGATAGGGAAGAAACTGCAGACTTTGATACAATTTCAGCAGCAAGTGTTCAGTCTGAAAACTTTATTTCAATTCCGCCTGGAGCTGGACATTATTCAGGTGTTTTTAACAAATCAGAAATATCGGATATTCATGGTAATCTTCTGCAAATAAATAAAACATATGCCTTTTGTGTTTTGTCTGTAATTAGTGGCGATCCATATAATGCTAACACGCTTGTAATTTCAGATACAGACTTTATATTGTCAAATTATTGTGATACAGCTAGAATTGTTTACGCAAATGTTATTGATGATAACATTAATGCTGGCGACATCGAAATAAATTTTATAAATGTTGTAGATGAATCAGAGATTCTCGAATATCGTGTTTACATAGTTTCGGCTGCAGATGTAGATATCTTTTCTCCTGAAATTGCATATATTGTTCCCGAAGGTAATTATATATCAATTCAACCTAATGGGCTCGGCGAAACACAGATAAGACTGCCTGAAAATTTACCTCAGTATAATGGGAATTCATTGAAGCCAAACGAATATTACTATGTTTTTCTTATGACAGTTACAGACATGGTTCATAACAATACTAGTTCGCTCGACAAATATAAATATAGCCTTGTTTTAAGTAACCCTAGATGTTTTTATGCTGGACAAAGGACAGGAGATAATATAACATATAGCGATTTCAGTCCGGATTTCGAGATGTCAGCATATAATTCTACCGTTCACAAGTCTATTGATTTTGATGGAAATGATGCTGATGATATAGAAATAATTTTATCTCACTCATACTACAATGGATGGTCTTCTAATATCAAAACATTGCATTACGTCCAAATAATAACAACTTTTTCAAATCAAAACTGGTGTACAGATACCTTAAACAACAATTTTCAGTTAACATCTAATAAACACTGGCAATCAGGAAACATTACTCTATCCAATGTATATCCATATAGTTCAGAAACATATTTAAATGGTTGTTGGCACGACACACAAGATAAGTACATTGGAATAATGATACCATACGAACAAGATACCGCTTATGCCTGGTTAATGTTGTCTGTCGACAATTGGTGCGGGGTAACTTTATCCGATTATGCGGTGTTAAATGCAAAAACTGATATAAAACAAAATAAAAATGTTGATATTGTTAATGTGTTTCCGAACCCCACTAGTGGAAGTTTTGTAATTCTATATAAAGATTATTTGTCGCCCATTGGTTTTGAAATATCTGATATTTCTGGACGCATTGTTTATAAAGGGACTGTTGATTCCCAAATTACAGAAGTTAATTTACAAGGAAGTTCGCCTGGACTTTACTTTGTAAAATGGGATAAAGAATATTTTGTTGTTAAGAAAATTATAATTGAATAAATATGAAAACTATTTTGATTATTGCTATATTGTTTTGCATAAATATAAGTTTAGGTGCGCAGATTATATATAATAATGAGAATGATCATTATATATATATGTATTCAATGTCATCTCTTCCCAAAAGGGATACAATAAGGGATATTGCTGGTCTAGGTTCTGGGGATTTCTGCATTAAAGTATCAAAGTCATTAATAACTACAGAATATACTTCAACATTAATGTTATCTGTTACAATAACAATTGATGGTCATACAAATATAATTTTAAATCCCACAAACGATAAGGTAGATAATTTTGTGTGGAGTGATACAATAAATCATGAATCAAATTGGAGTGCTAATAATAGCTCATCAACAGAGTATAATATTATTGGTCCATGTAATATGGCTAACTGTAATGAACCATGGTCTGAGGCAGCATCAAATTTTATTGGTTATCGTTACTTTGAAGGAGTTGACACTGTATATGGTTGGCTTAGACTTTCACTATATCAAAATTTTGATTCATTTACAGCAATAGTTCATGACTTTGCTTATCAATCCGTTCCGGGGGATGAAATATTTGCAGGAGATGGGATTCCTTTTTGTGCAACAAATTTGGTTGCAGTTGACAATGCCGATTATAAAGATGAAAGAGATATCTGGCTAAGATATTCTAAGCCAAAAATTGAAGACAGTATTAGCGAATACAGAGTATTTGTTGTTCAAGCTGTCAATGCAGAGTCCTTTGGTCTTGAACAAGCAGAAGGCATTCCAACAGGAAATTATATGAGTATAGAGCCAACGGCGAGTAATTATTCTGGTATGATTCAAAGTGGAACACACGATGTACTAGGAAACGACATTGTTGAATTAGTTCCATATAAAGTCTTTGTTATGAGTGTTAATCATTTTGGAACAATTGCTCAAAACCAACTTTCATTACCATCAAACGAAATTATTCTTAAAACTATAGCTCCAGCAGTAACTAATTTACAGGTCCAGAGCGAGTTTGTCGACGGCATAGACTATAACATTCGTGTTGATTTTGATAAGCCAGTAAATGTTACTGGATTGTCTGACTATCGTTTGATGTTTATCCTTTATGATGATTTGCCTACTTTTGATATTGACGATGCAGCATTAATTCCATCAGAGAATTATATTCCTGTACAGACAGGATTAGGACACTATTCTCAAAACTTTAGTTCTCCTGAACTTGTTGATGTTAATGGGAATAGTCTCGAATTAAATAAAAAATATTCATATTGTGTTTTGTCAGTTGCTACTGGAAATCCTTTTAATGCAAATAGCCTCGCAAAATCATCTCAGTATTTTAATAATGTAAACTATTGTGACACTGCTGAAATTGTTTCCGCAGTAGTTAGGGGCTCTGATCTCAATCCTGGAGATGTTTATCTAGAATTCGCAGGTGTTGAAGACGAGTCTAAAATTAGTGGGTATCGCATATTTCTTGCTCCTTACTCACTTGGACAAGGGTTATCAGTAGAACAAGTAAATAATGTAAATATTAATAATTGTTTTGAGGTGTCACCTCAAGGACATGAACTTTATCAATTTTATTTACCAGATGATATGATGTTGATTAATGGTGAGGTTCCAGTAGCAAATCAGTCTTACTCTTTGTTTATTCTTACACTTTCTGATATGGTGCATAGTAATCATAACTCTTTATCCCGATATCCATACAGCGTTAAACTAAGCAATCCTAATGTATTTTATGCAGGTCAAACATCTGGTGATTATGTTTTCTATACTGATTATGGTGATGATAAATCAATTCCAAATTACGACGTGGATGCAATATTTGATTTTGATGCAGATGGAGTTGATGATTTTAAAATTAATTTTGAAGGTGGTGGTGGACAAGGTGGTGGGAGTCATAGTAGGCGTTTAATTCTTCTTAATGGAACAAAGGTGTTATGTCATATCAAGGCAGATAATTCTGCTGTACCCGATCATCTTACTGATAGTGTGCAATTAAACGCCGAAAATCAGTGGCGCACGGGAACATACTTATTGTCTTCAATGTCCTGGAATGAAGGCGGATATTATCATACTGCTGGCTATTGGTTCAACGTTCAGAATCATTATCTAGGAATTATGATCCCGAATGCAAATGATACTGTGTACGGTTGGATGCAATTGAGTTTTGATAATTCTTATGGTGCCGAAATTCACGACTACGCAGTTTATGATCCATTTCACTCTGTTGAATCAGATTTTGCATCAAATAATCTCACTGTTTATCCAAATCCATCGTCGGGAAGTTTTACAATTCATTATGACGAGTTTATAAAGCCGTTTGAGTTTGAGATTCTTGATGTATCTGGTCGAGTAGTTTTCAAAGGTAATGCAATAGATCAACATACAAATATTGATTTATCTGGAGTAAAATCAGGACTATATTTCTTGAAAACGAATCTGTCCAATATAAATGTTACCAAGATTTTAATCCAATAGCATTTTTCTCACCCTGCCATTTTGTCATATTCACAAAATTTATTAACTTTGCTTCCTGAATTTTCTTTTTGCTTACGATGGAATTGCAAAGTATTAAACAAAGATTTGAAATAATTGGTAATGCACCTGGGCTTAATCGCGCGCTGGATATTGCCGTGCAGGTGGCTCCTACCGATTTGTCGGTTCTGATTACCGGTGAAAGTGGAGTAGGAAAGGAGCGTATTCCTCAAATAATACATTCGCAAAGCTTGCGCAAACATAGCAATTATATTGCTGTAAACTGTGGTGCTATTCCCGAAGGAACAATCGATTCTGAGCTTTTTGGTCACGTTAAAGGTTCGTTTACCAGTGCTCATAGCGATCGAAAAGGTTATTTTGAAGAAGCCGACAAAGGCACAATTTTTCTCGATGAGGTTGCAGAACTTCCATTATCAACTCAGGTTCGCCTGCTTAGGGTGCTCGAAACAGGCGAGTTTATTAAAGTTGGATCGTCAAAACCCGAAAAAACTAATGTAAGAGTTATTGCTGCAACAAATGTCGATTTGCAAGTGCGCGTGAGCGAAGGTAAGTTTCGCGAAGATTTATATTATAGGCTTAATACAGTTCCTATTTTTGTTCCACCTTTGCGTAACCGTCACGACGATATTTATCTGCTTTTCCGCAAATTTGCAAACGATTTTGCAGAGAAATACAGAATGCCCGCAATTCGCCTTAGCGACGACGCTGTGCATGTTCTTAATGCGTACCGCTGGCCTGGAAATATTCGCCAACTGAAAAATATTACCGAACAAATTTCGATCATAGAAGAACAAAGGCTTATCACCGCCGACATTCTTAAATCTTATTTGGCAGGAGCCGATTCTTCGAATTTGCCTGCACTAACAAAGAAAACCGGTTACGATAACTTTGCCTCTGAACGCGAAATTCTATATCAGGTATTGTTCGACATGAAAAAAGACATGAACGAACTTAAGCTTTTGGTAAACGATATTATTCGTCAGAATCCAAATGTTAAAGTTAACGATTTTGCAACTCGAATTGTAAGCGATTTCGACGATGATATTAAAATAGACAAAATCAATCATATTTATCAGGACGAACCGGTTATTAGAAGAGCTCAAGAATTTGAAGAGCAAGGTGAGGTTATTGAGGAGGTTCTTTCGCTTTCGGAACAGGAGCGCGAGCTTATTTTAAAAGCACTGGAGAAAAACAATAATAAACGCAAACTCGCTGCCGAGGAGCTTGGTATTTCTGAGCGGACTTTGTATCGTAAAATTAAGGAATACAACATTCTTAAGTAAAATAAATTATCGGGGATGAAACTTTTTAAAACTAAAATATTATTAAGAATTTCGGCAGTATTGCTGACTATTTTACCCGCAATAAATTTCCTGTCATGCACGGGAGGATATTCTTTTACTGGCGCAGATATTTCGGCCGATATAAAAACTGTGCAAATTGATTTCTTTCCAAATCAGGCCACAATGGTTCAGCCAAATCTTAGCAGTGTGTTTACCGAAACTCTAAAAGATAAGTTTAGTGCACAAACTAATCTCGAACTTGTAAATTACGACGGCGACATCGCTTTTGAAGGAGCAATAACTAATTATAACGTTACCGCACAGTCGTTTCAGGGTAACGAAACTGCAGCATTAAACCGGCTTTCAATTACAGTAAAGGTAAAATACACAAACACAAGTGAACCTGCAAAAAGCTTTGAGACAACATTTACCAGATATGCCGATTTCGACAGTAAACAAAGTCTTTCTTCGGTCGAGGGAGAATTAATCCAACAGATTTCGGATGATTTGGTAACCGATATTTTTAATAAAGCTGTAGCAAATTGGTAATATGAACAGGGAACAATTCATAAAATATTGCAGCGATTTTTCGCTTCTGGATTCAAAAAGTCTGGACGAAATTCGTACAATACTTGATGAATTCCCATATTTTCAATCGGCGTGGATGCTCTATGCTAAAAATTTGCATGTTCTTAAAGATGTGAGATTTGAGAGCAAACTTAAAACTGCTGCTGTTTATGTTCCCGATAGAACAAAATTGGCTTCTGTAATTCGTGATGAGATTATTCAAAAACCAAAAGTTACAGACACAATTATAGAACAGGTTGTAATAGAACCAATTGAAACTCTTGAAGAAAAGCAAGAGCAAGTTACTGATAACATTGTTGTTGAGTTAGAGCCACAGACTAACGATATTAGCATTGATGTGGTTCCTGTTCAAGAAGTTAAGGCAGAACAAGTAGTTGCAATTCAGACTCGCGAATTGCCTAAAATTGTTCTCCCCGATTTGCCAGTTATTGTTATTAATCCAGCAAAAAACTCGGAGCCAGAAGTTGTTGCCGAAGTCGAACCTGTAATTGCAATACCTGCACGCGAACTTCCGAAAATTGTTTTACCAGATTTGCCAAAAATTGCAATAACTGCGACTAAAGACGAGGCAATTATTGACGAAGTAGAGCCGATAATTACAAATCCTACTCGCGAGCTTCCCAAAATCGTATTGCCCGATTTGCCTGTTGTGGTAATCAATTCTGCTAAACAAGATGAAATAATTGTTGATGAACCTCAAGTTGATAATGAGATAGTCGCTGAAATTCAAGAGCAGGAGACTCCAGAAGTTAGGCAATTTTTGGTAGAAAGTCCGGCTGTAGAGGACTCAGAAACTGAGCGTCTGAAACGAATTGTTGAAGAACGGCTTAGAGAGTTGGGAATTAATCAAAAGGTTGTTACCGAATTTAAGAGAGAAGTTAAGCTTGAGCCGATGACGGTAGATACTACTGTAGAAGAAAATACTGTTGTTTTAGAATCTACAAGTGAAGAATCTCTTCCTGTTGTAGCATTTGATGATTTTGGTATTGAGGACAAGCTCGTTGAAAATGCCCATGAGATAGATTTAGCCGCTTCAGATTTCATTGATTTTGATTTTGATGAAGAATTTACAGAGAAAAAAGAAGAAAATGAGCCTGAAAAAGTCGAAATTTTAGTGCGAAATCAACCAATTGTTGAAGAAAAAACGGAAGAAATTAGCATAAAAAAGCAGGATAAAACGCAATTAATTGACAAGTTTCTTGCCTCAAATCCACGCATCGTTCCCGATAAAGAATACTTCTCAGATAGTTCTGCTGCAATGAAATCACTACTTACGGATGATGAGGATTTGTTTAGCGAAACCTTAGCTAAAATCTATATTCGTCAGGAGCATTTCGAAAAGGCAATATTAACTTATGAAAAATTATCTTTGAAATATCCCGAAAAAAGTATTTACTTTGCGGGTCAAATTGAAAAAATAAAAGAATTAATAAATAAAAAAAATAATTAGTTATGTACATCTTTTTCTCCATAATGATTATCGTGTGTGCAGTTCTGTTAGTTCTCGTAGTATTAGTTCAGAACAGCAAAGGCGGAGGTTTGGCTTCAGGTTTTGGTCAGGGCAATCAGGTTATGGGTGTTAAAAAAACCGCCGATTTTCTTGAAAAAGCAACCTGGACATTAGCTGGTGGCCTTTTAGTTTTCTGTTTACTTGCAAGTTTCTCTATTCCAGAAAGAAAAGTTAAACAGCCAGTTCAACAGGAACAGCCAACTCAGCAAACTCCTTCGGCTCCAGCAGCTCCAGCACCAAATAACTAGTATTAGTTTAATCGATATAATGTCAGGTTTTCTTCATCGAAGATTACCTGATTCTTTATTTGTATGCGGTGGCATGCTTGCAGAAAGACCTGTCAGTGAGAGGCACTGAGGCTCTCGAAGTGTATGGCGAACCTGACAGTGTACCAATGATTGATTTGCGTATCTCGCTGGATATTAACGATTTAGCAAATTGCAAATTCTACAAAATAAAGATTATTTTTTTATAGCTTAATTTGCTTTTGCATTTTTGCTGACGCCATTTAAAACTGAACGCGAATTATCGAACTTACACGAACGGTTAAAAAATCAACAGCGTTGATTTTTAACCCAAATTAGCTTCGCTGAGCTTCGGTTCGTGTAAATTCGTGAAATTCGCGTTCAAAAAAACTTGGAGCGAACGACTTGTGCTGAGCGCGATGCATTGAGCTTGCCTGCACTGAGTTTACCGAAGTGTCGAAATGGAGCCGAAGTAAGTAAGCGACAAGCTAATTTTGTGTATTACGTAGTTATACCTGTCAACCTCTCATTATGCCACAAAACCCCACAGGGCTCACTTCGATTCAGCCAGTGCAACGCACGCAAGTAATTTGGGGTGGCGACTCGCAACAAAGCAAGCCACCACAGCCTGTCCAACATATTCTAAACAATCTTCAAATTTTTTTCACAGATTGTATTAACTTTGCCATAATTAAACTGTAATGTTTTTGAAGTTTGAGCGAATGAAAAAAGTGCTAATCATATCGTATTACTGGCCTCCATCTGGAGGAATTGGAGTCCATCGTTGTCTTAAATTTGCAAAATATTTGCAGGATTTTGGCTGGGAACCGGTAGTTTATGCTCCATTAGATGCGCAGTATCCTTATTTTGATGAAACAAATAATGTGCACGTTCCTGAAAATATTACAGTAATTCGCCGAAAAATATTTGAACCTTTCGATTTATTTAAAAAGATCTCAGGCCGAAAAAAAACAGATTCTGCTAATCCTGTTTACGTACGTGACAGAAAATTAAGCAAGATCGATAATTTAGCAATCTGGATTCGTGGTAATTTCTTTATCCCCGACGCACGATGCTTTTGGATAAAACCTTCGGTAAAGTTTTTAAAAAGATATCTTAAAGAGAATCCTGTTGATGCAATTTTTACCGACGGTCCGCCTCACACAAACACAGTGATTGGCATGAAATTGTCGCTAGCAACTGGAATTCCGTGGCTTATGGACTTTCAGGATCCGTGGACACAGGTTGATTATTACGAAATGCTTAAAATCGGAAAAAGAGCAAATAGAAAACATCATATACTTGAGAAGGAGGCTTTTAAAACTGCTCGCAAAACAACAATCGTTAGTCCTACTTGGAAGCGCGACCTCGAAAGTATTGGGGCTAAAAATGTTGACGTAATAGTTTGGGGTTACGACGAGGACGATTTTATACATGATAGTCCCGCTTATGATGATGACTTTAGCATTATTCACGCGGGGCAATTAGGCTATGATCGCCGTCCTGATACATTTATCCGTTTGCTGGGCGATTTAAAGAAAGAAAATTCCGAATTTGGTAAAAAATTAAAGCTAAAATTTGCTGGTACAGTTGACTACGCCATTGTCGAAATGATAAAAGCTGCTGGACTAGAGGAAAACTACATGCCATTGGGAAACATTCCTCGTCCAGATGCGATTACACTTACCGAGAAAGCTCATGTTTTGTTATTACCGCTAAATATTGCTGATAATGCAAAAGGCCGAATTCCAGGCAAACTCTTCGAAAATATGCGCGCTAAGCGTCCTATCCTATGCTTAGGCCCTACCGATAGCGATGTGGCAGGAATTATTCGCCAAACAAACACTGGAAATGCTTTTGAATACGACGATTATGACGGATTAAGAAAATATATCCTCGAGATATTCGCAAAATTTGAATCCAGAACCAACACCGCTAATGCAAAAGATTTGGAGCAATATACTGTTAAAAATCAAACAAAAATACTTGCTGGCTTTCTAGATCAGATTGTGAAAGGTTGAAGTCAGAAGTCAGAAATCAGAAGTCGGAAGCCAACAGAAGACCTGTCAGTGTCGTTAGACCAGACAGTGTCGCATTGCGCCAGCCGCCTGATATCGCAGTGCGATTCCGCCTTCTGCCTTCTGCCTTCTATTCCTCCTCAAGTATTTTAATCAACAATTTAACCTCATTTCCAAGTTCAGGCAAGTCTTTTTCGATAATCATCCAAACAGATTCAAATTTTATATTGAAGTATTCGTGAGCAACAAAATTCCTGAACGATTTAACTTTATACCATGGATAATTTGATTTTTTAAGAATTTCTTTATCAACATTATTTATTGCTTCTCCTATTATAAGAAAATTATAAAGTACTGCATCTTGAATAACTTTGTTTTTTACGAATTGACTGCAATTCATATCTTTTGTGTAGGCAACAATTGCTTTTACGGATTTTTTAATGTCGCGAAGCCTTAATAATGCTATTTCAGTTGAACTTTTTGTCATAAACAAGTTTGATGTCGTTCTTTACTGATTTTAAAATCTCTCTTTTAATTGAATCTAAAAACCCAATATCAACTTTTATTTTCAATTTTTCTTCGAGCTCCATTTTTACTTGTGCAAGATCAAAATAGCTAAAAGACTGATCGGTTTTAATCGCAAAATCAATATCGTTATTGACTTTTTCATTTCTAGCAACAGAACCAAAAACCCATGCTTTTTTTATTGAAGGAAAGTTTCGAAATACACTTTTTATCGTAATCAAATGATTACTCAAAACAAAATTTGATGTTTTACCATAAAGAATTTGCTGTTCAGCTAGAAGAAGAACGTCTGTTGCGTTATCATCTTGCCCTGCCTGATAAACAATCTTTTCAGCTTTTAGTAAAATCTGTAGTTCATTTTCGTCGGTTTTAAGAATTTCGGACAGAGTTTTTAATTGAGCAATCGTAGCGACACGCAAACCTCTCTCAATTTTTGACAAAATGGCGGCATCTATACCACTTTGTGCCTCAAGCTGCTTAAGAGTAAGCTTGTTGGTATTTCTCAAGTTCCGTATTTTTTGGCCCAATATCGACATTTTGACTTATTTTGTCAAAAATAACGAAATTTTCAAAAAAAACAAAATTTATTTTGAGTGCGAAGTATGAAGTTCAAAGTTGTTGCTGACACGACTCGTTTAAAAAATTTGCATCGCAAAATTTTAAAACCCTAACTTCGGACTTCCTTACCCACTAACAACCTTCCCCGATCCATAATCCAACTGTGATCCAAACATGCTGTGTGGAATTGAATACACAAGTAATAATCCAATTACAGCAGCAAATGCAAGCCATGGACGGTCTTTCTTGAGATTCCCAAAAT
>JAQVGK010000459.1 GCA_028696755.1 Bacteroidales bacterium
GCCGAACTGCCGAGAGTTGAAGAAGTTCAACTTCCCGACTTTTACAAAAGAAATAAATATGTTGGCACACATACCTATCCTGGTCCGGGTGTTTATGTTATTGTTGTTGAAGATCCGAACAGAAATTTAGGAGTGAGCAATATTCCAAACTCTGTCAACACCATATTTTCGATTTCTACGACAATGATGATTAACTCAACCATCGGAATTAATAACACTCCAATACTAACTCAGCCACCTATTGACAAAGCTGCCGTTGGTCAGGTTTTTATTCATAATCCCGGAGCTTATGATCCAGATGGCGATAGTATTTCGTACAAACTTACAACCTGTAGAGCCGAAAATGGTTTGCCAATCGAAGGATATAGCTTTCCACAAGCATCAACATCTCTCACTGTTAATGCACGAACTGGAGATCTTGTGTGGAATACACCAGTTACACCAGGTGTTTATAACATTGCAATGCTTATTGAAGAATGGCGAAATGGCGTAAAAATAGGTTCGATAATCCGCGATATGCAGATTGAAGTTTTTCAAACTAATAATAAACCTCCTGTAATTTTGGCCGACCTAGAAGTCTGTGTCGAGGCAGATTCACTTTTCTCATACAAAGTTACTGCAACCGATCCAAACGACGACATTATTACTCTCACTGCAACAGGGGCTCCTTTTGTAATTGGCGACACATCTGTTCACTTTGTTCAAACAGTTTCGCAACCAGGATACGCCGAAGCAACATTCAAATGGAAAACATCATGCAGCCACATAAGAAAACAACCATATCCAATGAATATCAAGGCCGAAGACGACAGTTCGCCTGTTAGCTTGGTTGATATTGCCAACATAAGCATTTATGTTGTTGGGCCAGCAGTAGAAGATGTTACCATCTCTAGTACAACATCGGCTATAAATCTAACTTGGTCACAAAACTATTGCAATCAGGCAAAAGGCTATTACATATATCGAAGAATCGATAGCTCTGGCTTTGTTCCTGCCTTTTGTCAAATAGGCGTTCCAGAAAGTACTGGGTACAAAAAAATCGCTACTGTTAATGGTCGTTCAAACACGAGTTACGAAGACAGAAGTTTATCGCAAGGGCATCATTATTGTTACCTTATCACAACATTTTTCGAAGATGGTGCCGAAGGATATGCTTCAGAAGAAGTTTGCGCAACTTTGGTACGCGGAATTCCAACTATAACCAATGTAAGTGTGCTCGAAACCGACGAAATCGACGGCGAGATTTACATCGCTTGGGCAAAACCAACAGAAATAGAAATTGGCACAGCTCCAGGACCATATCAGTATGTTTTATACCGATCCGAAGGATATTTTGGCGAAAATCCAATCGAAATCGAAGTATTTGACGATTTGAACGACACCATTTTCTATGATACTCTGCTAAACACACTTCAAAATCCATATTCTTACAAAGTCGAATTTTACAATAACGAACCCGGCAACAGATTCTTGATTGGAACACCAAATACTGCGTCTTCAGTTTTTATAACTATCGATCAGATGGAGAATGCTCTTAACATAAACTTTAACAAATCTGTTCCATGGGTGAATACAGAATACTCCGTTTACCGATACTCAGAATTAACCAGCGACTTTGATTCCATTGGAACTACAGCATCATCATCATTTGTTGACGATGGACTAATTAATGGTAAAGAATATTGCTACTATGTTAGATCAACTGGTTCATATTCGGTGCCCAGAATAATAAACCCGATTATTAATCTCTCACAAAAAACTTGTGCCGAAGCTATCGACACCACAGCACCTTGTCCACCAGCAGTTAATGTTTCTTCATTCTGTGATTCTGTTTACAATCAAGTTCGTTGGGTATTTAACGATACCTGTCACAACGATGTTATGACATATAAACTTTATTTCTCGCCTATCTTAGATGGCGAATTCACAGTTATAGCAAGTGTAAGTTCATTAAGTGCCGAATTTCTACATTATCCCGATTTAGGAATGGCTGGCTGCTATTATGTAACAGCTGTTGACTCGTTTGCAAACGAAAGCGTAATCTCAAATAAACTGTGTATCGACGAGTGCACATATTACGAATTGCCCAATGTTTTTTCACCCAACGGAGATGGTATCAATGATTACTTTAGACCCATTGATCCATATTACTTTGTTGAGAAGATAAATATTCAGATTTTTAACAGATGGGGACAGCTAATGTACCAAACCGACGATCCTGATATTATGTGGAATGGAACAAATTTTAAGAACGGCAAAACTGTGAGCGATGGGGTTTATTTCTACATTTGCGACGTTTACGAAAATAGGATTACAGGAATCGAAATAAGACATTTGACTGGATTTGTTCACGTTTTTAATGCAAAACCTTTTAGCGGACAACAGGATTGAAAAAAATAATATTACATATTACTCTGATATGCCTAAGTTTTGCAGTTTTCGCTCAAAGCATAGATATTCCTATTGCTTATTACAAAGCTTTGGGTTATAAAGATGTCCACAAATATGATTCTGCTTTAAATTCTCTTAACTTATGTTCTGATAATCCAGATTGCATAATTTTAAAAGCTGAAATACTTGTTGAGATTGGTGATTACAGTTCAGCACAACAATTGCTAAAAAATACATCAAATAATAATAATGCCGAGTACACAATTTTATTGTCGAGAATTTATGCTGCATCAGGATTTGCCGACGAATCTGTTTTCTGGCTTGAGAAACATTTCGAGAACCGTGATGTTTTATCTTACTCACAAATAAATTCATTCACAGAATTTGATCAGATAAAAAAAACTGAAGAATGGCGAAATTTCTGGAATAATCCGAGATACAATAAAAATGAAGAAGCTTTATTCGAAGCAGAATATCTGATAAAGTCGGAGCAAAACGCAGAAGCCTTGTCAATACTAAATTCATCCGACTTTGGTTCGCGTGAGTACATAAAAAACACTTTACTTGCTGAAATAGCATTTAGCGAAGGTTCATTGTCTGCAGCTTCAAATTATTTAAAAAGTGTTTTATTAAGTAATCCAGATTTTATTAGTGCTCTAGAATTAAAATATAAGATTTCTCTTTTGCAAAATGATTTTGTTGAGGCCGAGAAAACTGCAGCCGATTTAATCAAATACAATCCACAAAATCCCGAGAATCTTTTAAAATATTCCGAAGCTTGTTTGCTCTCCAATAAAAATACCGAGGCGCTTTATTTTGTAAATATTTTTTGCGAATGTTTCCCTCAAAACGAAGATGCATTTTATTTAAAAACCAGAATTCAGTTTAACGAAAAGGACTACAGGAATGCTATAATTTCGCTTAATCGCCTTATCGAGATAAATCCTTCCGACAAAGAATATTTTGCATTGCGTGGAACGGCATATTACAATCTGCAATCATGGCAGTTTGCACGTTTTGATCTTGCTATGGCTTTGGATATTGATCA
>JAQVGK010000460.1 GCA_028696755.1 Bacteroidales bacterium
CTCTTCCGATCTGCAGGAGAGACCAAAACTTCAAAATGTTCAGAAAACGCAGATGGGCGAACTCCACTTTTAACCTCTGCCCTATAAAGTAGTGTTTGAGATAAATTATTGTAATTCAAACTATTTGAGGTGTTTGAAATATTATTCCATGTTAGTCCGCCATTGTTTGAAGACTGCCAAAGTTGAACGCTTCCGATGTGGGCTGTTAAATTTAGCTCTCCCGTATTCGATAAAGCACAAACCCCTGAATCGCCTGATATTACACCTCCTATTGACACTGGACATACGATGATTTCTTTAATGGAGCTGGTGTCGGATGGGTTAATTCCATTTTTGACAATTGCTCTAAAATAAGATGTTTGAGTAAGATTGGTTATGCTTATTGATGAGTTTGGATTGTTAATTGTAAACCAAGGGCCTCCAAGTGAATAAGACATTTCCCAATACTGTACGGTGCCAATATGTCCTGTTAAAGACAGTACCTCCGAATTTACGCCTGAACAAACAGAATCTACAGAAGAGTTTAAAGTTCCACCATCTGATGGTTGGGCAAAAATTGCACTTGAGCAAATAAAAATTATTAGTGCCGTGATTATAGATTTGAACTTCATAGATTATTGTTTGATAATTTTATAGGTTTCACTTTTGTCGCTGTAGCGCATTCTTAGAAAATACATGCCTGGCTGAAGCGAGGCGACTTCGAGCGATTTAAAAACATAAGAAGCATTATCGATATGTTCCGAATACAAAACTCTTCCGCGCATATCATACAAGTCTAACACAACTAGTGTTTGCCTGTTTAACTGCAATTCGTAATAACATTCATTATTTGCCGGATTCGGGAATAATGATGCCGAAATTATTTCTATTAGCGACTCAGATGGTGCTGGTTCAACATCTTCAGGTATGAACATTTTGTTGGTTCCGCTAATTGTAATTATCTTTGAAACAGTATCAACACAATAATCGTTTGATACCATTAGTCCAACTTGAAATATTCCTTCAACAAAATAAACATGTAACGGAGTTTCTTCAACACTTGTAATTCCGTCACCAAAAGACCAAAGGAAGTTTCCCGGAGCTGGATAAGACACATCAACAAATCGTACAGTATCGCCTCGCTTTGCTTCTGAAGCTGCCAGAAAATATGCGGTAAGTGACATTTCGCTATATTGTACTAAAACAGAATCTACCGAACTGCAACCAAACGAATTTGTAACGCTAACCCAATACATACCCGAATCGGCAACCATTACCTGTGGCTCGGCGGAAACAAACTCATTTGACGATCCCCATAAGAAAAACTCTCCATCATCACCTGCATTTAAAAGAGCAATCTGATTTGCACAAAGAAATTGATTGTTACCTAAATTCACATTTGGATTAGAGTTAAAAACAATTGAGATGGTGTCCGAAGAAAAACAATTATAAATATTACCTACCTCAACCGAATAGTTTCCAGATATACCAACAGTTAAAGTCTCCAATGTGGAAAGATCACTCCATAAGTAGGAGCTAAAACCATCTCCTGCATTGAGAGTAATTAATTCTCCCAAGCATAGAGCAGTGTCGTTACCTAACGATAATTCAGGTAAAGGATTTACAATTATGTTAATATCATCACTAATGATGCAAGAATTGCCTCCTGTTATGGTAACAGAGTAGTTTCCCGATTGGCTAACCATAATGTGTTGACTGGTAGTGTTGTCATTCCAAAGAAATTCTGCTCCAGAGTTTAAGGCATCAAGTAAGACACTGCCACAAACAGTTGTGTCTGAACCAAATGGAGTTATTGGCAAGCTGTTAAAATAAACCATTATCTCATCGCTTGCGTAACAACCATGACTGTCGGTAACAGTTAGTGCATATAAATTTTCGACATTGACAAAAATGCTCGAACTAGTATCTCCTGTTGACCAAGAATATTGGTCAAACTCCAGATTTTGAGATAATTCGACATCTATTCCTTCACATTCGGTAATATCTTCGCCAAGGTTAATATCTGGAGATGTATATACCTGAATAAAAGTTGCGGTGTCGCCAGTGCAGCCTTGACTTGTCACTGTAACAAGGTAATTTCCCGATTCAGAAACAGTTATCGTTTGTGTTGTTGCTCCAGTTGACCATTGGAATTGCGCTCCTGGATAACCTGCATTTAAAACAATTGAGTCGCAAGTTTCTTGGTAATCTCCTCCCAATTCTACAACCACAGGCATGTTAAGCATTATGTTAACAGTATCTCTATCTGTGCAATTAAATTCATTCGTTACAGTGACGGAATAATATCCGTTTGTGTTAACAGTTATTGTCTGACTTGCTGCATTATTCGACCAGTGATAAACGCATCCCTCATTTCCCGCATCAATAGTGTAAGAGTTATAACAATGGTAAATCTCATCGCCGATTTCAACATTTGGTTTTGGATGAATAATGACAGAACTAATCATTGTGTCGCTGCAGCCATATTGAGTTACTGCAACCAGCTGTGCCTGAAATGTACCGTCAGATAGGTAAATATGTTCGGGATTAGAGAATGTAGAATTAGTACCATCACCAAAATCCCATTGAAAAGTCAGTGTGCCTAATCCAGTTGTTGAGTAATTGCTGAAAGTACTTGCATTACCCAGGCATGTCGGTTGGCAAACAAATTCGACAGAGGGCAATGGATATACATGAACATTGTGCTCAACATATCCAACGCAGCCCGATTCGGAAATTACATTTAGAATTACAAGATATGTACCTTCGCTATCATAAATTTTTGCTGGATTAACATCGTTGCTAACAGTGCCGTCACCAAAACTCCATTCATAGCTAAGATTTTCCCCTCCGATTATTGAACTCATATTTTCAAAAAATATAGTATCTTCTAAACAAGTGTTATTGAAATCAAAAGCTGCCAGAGGTAATGGACTAATGTTGACCATATGTTGTATGGTATCTGAACATCCATGTTCGGAATTGGCAATCATGGTAACAGTAAAATCTCCTGAATTTTCATAATATATTATTGGGTTAGGAGTAGTGTTTGACATTCCATTTCCAAAATCCCACAAATAGGATAATGTACCTCCTAATGATGTTGAAGTATTGTGAAATACTGAAGCTGACTGCTGACAAACTTGTGCATCTTCAGTCGTGAACCCAGCTACCGGTGACGGATATACATGCGCAGTTTGTGTTAATGAGTCCACGCAGCCAAGCGAGCTAAAAACTGTGAGTGTAACAGGATAAGAACCATAAGCAGAATATAGGTGAGAGACGTCAATATTTGGATTTGTACAATTTGTTGTTGTACCATCCCCAAAAATCCAGATACACGTATTAACTGCAGCAGTTGTATTGTCAAAAGCAATTGGGGAGTAATCACATGAGTTCGAAAAATTAAAACTTACAACAGGTAAGATCGGAAGAGCGT
>JAQVGK010000461.1 GCA_028696755.1 Bacteroidales bacterium
ACAAATTTAACATTTTTCGTACATTAACACCCAAATAGCAAAATTAGAAAAGCGTAAGTGTCTGATTAACAGCCATATAAGTTGTTCAAAAATCCAAATTTTTAAAAACTGCGGAAGTCAGGAAAAAGATGTGGAGTTTCTGGTTAAATAAAAGTATAAAATTGAATTGGTTTTATTTAAAACTAACAGTGGGAACAATCTAATTCAAGATTAGAATTTAAAAGTAAATTCATTTATGGCAAAACAGTTATTTAGCAAACCTCTCCCAAAAGTTGTTTACAGGTATCTTGACTTTTCAAACAAATTTCATTTGAGAGTTTTAAGAAAACACGAGCTATATCTCTCCAAGCCCTCACAGTTTAACGATCCTTTTGAAGGACAAAACAGGATGAGATCAGATTTTATGAAGACTGAGGATGATAAGATTAATGCAATTCATAAGGTTAATCCACAAACTTCAGTTCTACTCTTCGATTTTTAGCTTTACCTTGTTCGGTGTCGTTTGACATAATTGGTTTTGATTCTCCGTAGCCAATTGTAACAATTCTGTCTGGATTGCAGCCTTCGTTTATTAAAAACTCTTTAACGGCTTCTGCACGTTTTTCTGACAACATTTGGTTGTTTTTTTCTTCTCCATCACTGTCGGTATGCCCGCTGATTTCAACTTTTAAGTCATTAGCTTTAATTATCTGTGCCACACGTTTTAATTCTGGAATTGAACTGGGTAGCAAGGAGCTTTTAGCAACACTAAAAAACAAGTTATTCACTGGGACAGCTGCGCCATCTTCTATCATCTGTTTAAACGACACTACGCTTATATTTTCGTCAATAACCACAGCACTCGTACTATCTCTTAAATCTAAGCTATTTGAGATTGGGAAATAATCGCCCTGATCAACATAGTAGCCATAAATTTTACCCAATGGTAAGACAATAAAGAAACTTCCATCAACAGGATCGCTTTTTGATTGGCCTACGTTCTTTCCAGTTTCTAAATCTTCCCATCGAATATCAGCATAAACTGGTTGGTTATCTTTGTCCACAATTGTTCCAGAAATTGTTGCTACGTAGTCGGGTTTTAAATGATTTGGCAAATTGCAAACCATTATGTCTGTATTTCCATCAGATTTTGAGATGTTAAAAATATCACTGCCAGCTTTTTCGAATGTCATTCCTAAATCAGAAGCCGATTCTGCAAAGTAGAATTGTCCTTTGGAATCAGTCGCAATTTTTTGCAAATCTTTATAAGCTGTGCTATACGATAAAACATTAAAAGCTATGCATTGGGTTCGGTAAATAACACCACGATATTTCAGGCTGTTAATTGTTTTGTCCAATGTTGTACATCCATTTGCATCGCCATCTGTCATGAGTATTATTACTTTATTGGAACTTGATTTTGAAGAGTTTTTCCACATGTAATCACAAGCCTCGGTATAAGATTCATATAATGGTGTTCCTCCACCGGCATACAAATATGCAATATTGTAAATTACATCATTTATATCTTTTGTAAATTTCATTGTTGAACTAATTGGCTTATAGCAAGTGCCGGAAAAAGCAAGGATTGCAACTTCAGAATTGTTTAAAATTGCAGTTTGGCATGTTTGAACAGCTGCTTTTTGCAATGCTTCTAATTTATACCCATCCATACTACCCGAAACATCAAGTAGCAGTAGCACGCTTGATTGTTGTGAAGATTTTTGCTCATAAGAAAAATATGCAGCATCTCCAGATGTCGAGATTTTGTAACCCATATCGTTATCATAGGTGTTAAATTCCTTTCCCATATTGATTGGCTCAGTCCAGCAATCCCAACATGTATCATTTAAACGAGTTGATTTAAAAACATCTAATTTTCCAAACCCACCATGCCCATCAGAGCTAAAGTATAAAGTTTTCATGTCGGGGTGTAAGTAAGGTGTGCGTTCAGAATATGGAGTGTTTATGATATTGCCAAGATTTTCAGCTGGAGTCCAGTCTCCATCTTCATTTAAATGAGACACAAAAATATCTGATGGGTGCAAGTTATCTCCATGATAATTATATGGATTTACGGCGTATATGTTTTGCCCTGGCAAACCTGTTGATGTAAAAATAAGTGTTTTGCCATCGCTGGTAATCATTGCATCTGATTGCCACTCCGATGAATTAATCGTGTTAGGAAATGGTTTTGCAGAACTCCATCCATAAGGAGTTTTATCGGAATAATATATTTTACCAGATTTAAACAGAAGAATTTTATTTCCATCAGCAGTGATACTTAATGGAGCATCATTGGATTCTTTTGAGGATAAACCTTTTACTAATTCCACATTTGACCAGACACCATTTTTACGCTCAGCTTTAAATATATCCTCACCACCAATGTTATCTGTGCGGTTTTTCCCACAAAAAAACATTTCCTTTTCATCGGCAGAAAGCACAGGGGATATTTCTCCACCAGTTTTTGTGTTGATTTGAGTTCCAATAGAACTTATTTTAATTGAGTAGTCCCACTTTGATTCCAGTAGATTAATCAATGATAGAACCTTAGCATTTTCAATTCCAAAATGTGATTGATATTTCTTTACAGTGTTGAGAGCACTGTTCCAATTTTTATTTTTAATATCATTAGAAATTAATCTTTGCAATGCAACAAACGACCTTTCATTTGGAGCTGCTAATTTTATGTACTCATCATAATTCTTATACAGTTTAGAATCATATGGCAAGTGTAAAAGTAGCTTATCGCCTGCTTCAGCAAGTATATAGTCGTTTGGCTTTATATTGTTGAAAATTTGATCGTCAAAATGCTCATAGAATTCATCAAGAGTATTCTTTTCGCCATCATTTGTAAAAACCTCATGTAATAAAAGTAGTGATTTGTTCCGTTTTTCTCCATGTAAGTTCTCCACACAATATTTGAGTGCAAACATGTCTCTTTCAATACAGGCTAATTCATAAATACTATCCTGTGCAACTTGTTTCCATCTGTTATCTGGAAAGGCAATGCAGAACCAATAATAACTAACCCAATCGCCCACAACTACTGTTTCGGAGTATTGTCTGTCTTCCATAAAGCCATATGCTTTGTTATATTGTATGGAGTTGGGGTAATTTGTAATAAACTGTAAATACGAATGAGAAGTATTAATTTGTTTTGCTTCATCAAATGCTATTTCATGAATTCTTTCCCAAGCAAGATTTACCTCGTCGGCATCAGGGTATTTTGCAATGAAAGCCTTATAGCTTTCAATATTATCAGTAGTTTTAGCTCTGGTAAATTCTAATGCATTTCTTTTGCTTTTTGCACTACTGTATTGTGCTGCCTTTGGGTATTTTGTCATGAATTGCTGAAATGCTTCTGGAGTATTTACTTTACAGGCATTATCAAACGCAACTCTGTTTCTGTTCTCAGTTGCAGAATTAAGGTA
>JAQVGK010000462.1 GCA_028696755.1 Bacteroidales bacterium
TCAATCAACAGCTAGAATCACTCCTTTGTCCAGAGGCGGTGTACTGAGCCCGCCGAAGTGACATTAACATTTTTCGATGGATTAATTTTACCAGTAAATTCCAGTAAAATTTATTAGGGAGGGCCTTAACTAAACGACATTGGTTTGTTATTCAACTTTAGATGAAAAACAACAACAATATCTTTTATATTCGATAAATATTGCGTGTATTTGTTGAATATAATCGATACAAATAAAAATGGAAAAGGATATTATAAAGATTGTTTCGCTTTACTCACACTATTAATTATTTTGACTTCGTCGAGCTCGTAAACTCGGTTCAGCAGTGTTAATCGCACTATTTATTTATTTCAAAGGTGTATCCCGACCTGTCATCACCGCATTATACCACAAAACTTGGGGTGTGGACTCGCTAAATTAATTTACAACGCTTCAAACCTCTTTATAATCTCATACTTGTCAATTAGCTGCAAGGCGCGCTTATAGGTTGGAGGACTTATAAACTTTCCGTTCATAATCGAAACTCCGTTACTATTTAATGAAGCCTCGTTGTAAAGCCTCACAATTTCATAAGCTTCTTTGGCTTCTTCATCAGAGGGTGAATAATATTTGTGACAAACAGCAATTTCTTTAGGATGTAAAATTTGCATGCCACCAAATCCTAGTTCGCGAGCTTGACTAACATGAAGCTCTAATCCTTCCATATCGTGAACATTGATGTGTGGAGTGTCGATTGGAATTGCCCCGACAGACCATGCAGCAAATACCAAAGTTTGACGAGCAATTTTTATGCTTTCGTTTTGCGAATCGCGCACACAATCAATGTCGGTAGCAAAATCTTCGCTTCCAAAACCAATTGCGACAATTCGGTTCGATGCTTTTGCAATTTCGTAAGCATTTAAAATGCCCTCTCCGGTTTCGAGGTCAGGCATAAGTTTTATCTTGCCAACTTCCAGATTTCTCGACATTTCAATCTCGGTAAGCATGTCGCAAAAGAAAATAATATCATCTTTCGATTGTGCCATAGGATAAAGAAAAGCATCTAAATCTTCGTGAATCACAGCACAAAGATCATCGAACATAAAACCGGTTTTACGAGGATTTATTCTTACAAGAACTCTTTTTTTACCAAATATCTTTGCATTTAAAGCGTCAACAATATTTTTTCTGCCGATAACTTTATTTGAATCTGGCTGGCAAGAATCTTCGAGGTCAATAATTACAGCATCAGCATTACCTGCAGCCGCTTTTTCGATTAAATCTTTTTTATGTGCCGGGGCAAACAACATCGAACGCAATAAAAAATCACTTTTGCTTTTCATCTGTTTAATATTTTCAAGTTTATAACGCTTTTAACAATAATTTCAAAGATATGAAAATTGAAGATATTCCAAAAAAATAAAATTTTGTTTAATTAAAAAACTTTAATAAATTTGCATTTTATACCTTGTGGTATAATACTTATTAGTATAAATTTAAACTTGCAATATGAAAAGGTCTCCTTTTATTTACGGAAACACTGTTTCTTCGGAATCTTTTACAAATAGAGAAGTCGAGTCAAAAAAACTTTATAATAATTTAGTAAACGGTATAAATACAAGTATTATTTCTCCAAGAAGATGGGGTAAATCTTCTTTAGTAGAAAAGGTGATTATAGATATAAACAATAAAGAGAGTAATTTTAAGACGGTGATTATTGATTTATTTTCTGTTAGTAGCGAAGAGGAATTTATAGAGACTTTTGCAAGAGAGGTAATAAAGGCATCTTCTTCAAAATTTCAGGATTGGATAAACAATAGTAAAGAATTCTTTAAAAACATCATTCCACAAATAAGCATTGGACTTGACCCAAATACAGATTTTAGTTTGAGTTTTAACTGGAGTGAAATAAAAAAACATAGCAATGAGATTTTAAATTTACCGGAACTTGTTGCTAAAAAGAAAAATGTGAAATTTATTATTTGTTTAGATGAATTTCAGAATCTCTCAAATTTTACAGATTATAATAGTTTTGAAAAGAAATTGCGTTCTGTATGGCAAAAACAAAAAAATGTGACTTATTGTCTTTATGGTAGCAAAAGACATATGATGTCAGAAATATTTAATAATCCTTCAAAACCATTTTATCGCTTTGGAGACATTATGATATTACCTAAAATACAAACAGAAAAGTGGATAGATTTTATTGTGTCTAGTTTTGAAAGAACAGGAAAAAAAATCAACAAAGATTTTGCAAGTTTAATTCCCGAATTAATGGAAAACCACTCTTGGTATGTACAACAGCTATCACATTATATTTGGAATAATACAGATAAAATTGTTGGTAAGAAAGAAATAGACTTCGCATTAAATGAATTGATTCAGGCAAATTCACCGTTATATCAAAAACAAATTGAGATAATAAGTAGAACACAATTAAATTTATTAAAAGCGGTAATGGCCGAAGAGACACAATTTACAAGTACCCAAGTTATGAGTAAATATAAATTAGGAACTCCAAATAACGTAAAGAAAAATAAAACCAAGTTAGTAAACGATGATATAATACAAGATAGCGATGGATTTTGTGAATTTGTTGATCCAGCTTTTAAAATTTGGTTTAAAAGGTATTACTTATAGACCAAAACCCTCAAGCTCATTAGAATTCCAACTCTGGCTTTTAGCTGAAGAAGGATTACAATCGAAAGTTTTACGAACTAAGTGAAGCAACCAGCTTACAACCTGCTGACTAATATCAATCTCTGCTAAAAATGTCTCTAGTATAAACCTTAGCTCTGCAATCGAAAAGCTCTTCTGTTATCCTGTTTGCAACAATAACATCGCATCTCGATTTAAACATTTCGAGCGATTTCTCGACCTCATAACCTTCAAAGCTTTCATCTATTAGTACAGGTTCGTAGATAACAATCTTAACATCTTTTGCCGATAATCTCTCGATTACACCTTGAATTGCCGAAGCTCTAAAGTTATCACTTCCGGTTTTCATTGTTAATCTATATATGCCAACTACCTTTGGATTTCTTTTAAGAATCATATTTGCAATATGGTCCTTGCGTGTATTGTTTGCATCTACAATAGCCTTGATGATATTGTTTGGTACTCCTTCATAATTTGCAACAAGCTGTTTTGTATCTTTAGGCAGGCAATATCCACCATAACCAAACGATGGATTGTTATAGTGAGAACCAACGCGGGGATCGAGTCCAACACCTTCGATTATTTGCTTTGTGTTAAGATTGTTTAGCTCGCAATAAGTGTCGATTTCGTTAAAATAAGAAACTCTTAAGCCAAGATATGCGTTCGAGAATAATTTGATGGCTTCGGCTTCGTTAGAATCTGTAAACAAAACCTCGATATCATTCTTAATTGCTCCTTCGACCAGCAAGTTAGCGAATGTTTCGGC
>JAQVGK010000463.1 GCA_028696755.1 Bacteroidales bacterium
AAAAAGTATTAGCCACAAAAACACAAAAGCGCAAGCGCTACACTAAAATTAGTAAACTTTTTGTAAGCGGTCCTTCGACTTCGCTCAGGAACCGTGGTCGGTATGTCGGTCCTTCGACACCCACAGGCTGTTACACTGGGCTGCTCAGGAACCGTGGTCGGTGGGTTATTGCAAAAAAATGCTTTTTCGTGGGACTTAGTGGCAAAAAAGTATTAGCCACAAAAACACAAAAGCGCAAGCGCTACACTAAAATTAGTAAACTTTTTGTAATCGGTGGTCGGTATGTCGGTTAATTACTGCAAAAAATTGCTTTTTCGTGGGATTTTGTGTTTTTTGTGCTTTAGTGGCAAAAAAATAATTAGCCACAAAAATACAAAAGCGCAAGCGCTACACTAAAATTAGTAAACTTTTTGTAAGCGGTAATCGGGATGTCGGTGATCGGTGGTTTTCGCAAAGTCTTGTCGGTTTTCTCAGATATTCTGTAAATCAAAGAGGTAGAACAGTTCAAAGCGCGCAAGTAAAGCTAAATTCATTCTAACAAATACCGACGTAACAACCACAGATTACTGCATTACCAAAATAAATCCACTACCATGAATATTATTTATCTGGATATTATCATCGTCCTTGAAATATTTGCGTAATTTGGTGATATAAACATCCATGCTGCGTGCGTTAAAGTAGTTGTCGTCGCCCCAGATTTTCTTTAAAGCCTCGTTACGGTCGAGTACAGTATTTTTGTTTAGAATTAATTCTTTTAGCAAATCTGCTTCGCGAGGAGTTAAGCGGTGCGATTCTCCTGGACAACTTAGTGTTCGCAATTTAGTGTCGAATTCATACTTGCCGATTTTGATTTTATCGTCGATGGCTGGTTTTTGTCCATTATTACGGCGTAAAATGGCTTTAATTTTAACGAGCAATACATCCGAATCGAATGGTTTTGTAAGATAATCATCAGCACCAGCTTTAAAGCCTTCCAAAACATCATCTTTCAATGATTTTGCTGTGAGGAAGATAATCGGAATTTTCTTATTTATTTTTCTAAAATCACGTGCGATTGTAAATCCGTCCACATTAGGTAACATTACATCCAGAACGCAGAGATCGTACTGAGTTTTGTTAAATGCGGGCACGGCATCTTTTCCATCGCTGACCAGGTCAACGTCAAAATCATTCATTTCGAGATAAGATTTTAGAACGAATCCAAAATTAACATCATCTTCAACCAGTAAGAGTTTTTCCTTGTTCATGGGGTTAGTTTTTAAATTATTTAATCGGTAATATTACTGTAAATGTACTTCCTTTTCCGAGCGAGCTTTTAACTGTTATAATTCCTTTATGTGCCATAACTATCTCGCGTGCATAGTTCAAGCCAAGTCCAAATCCTTTAATATTGTGAACGTTGCCTGTATGAGCTCTGTAGAATCTGTCAAAAACCTTACTAACAACTTCCTTG
Source organism: Bacteroidales bacterium (assembly GCA_028696755.1). Next base: position 1,457 of record JAQVGK010000463.1, read on the forward strand.
CTCATACCAATTCCTTTGTCTTCGATGGCAATATGAAATTTATCAGATTTTTGATAAGTTGTAACTGTTATCTGTGGTGATTCGTGAGAATATTTTATGGCATTATCAAGAAGATTACTTAACACATTTGTCATTAAATCTCTGTCAATGTTTAGTAAAACATCCTCTGCACAAATGTTAAGATTTACAGTTCCACCTTTCTCAGCAACTACAAGTTCTACATTGTTAACGGTATCACTTACCAAATCATTTATGCTCTCGGGGTGCTTTTTTAATTCCAGATTTTGCTTGTCAAGAACTGCCATTTGAAGCACCTGCTCAACATGATGATTCATCCTGTTAGTTTCCTGAGTGATTATATCCAGCATATTTGCCATTACTGCCGGATTTGAACGGGTTTTTTCGTTTTTAATAGAAGCTGCTGCTAATTTTATTGTAGCAATTGGAGTTTTAAACTCATGCGTCATATTATTAATGAAATCATTCTTTATCTCGGACAACTTCTTTTGTCTTATCAGAGCATATAGTGAGACTCCGAATGTGATAATGAAAATAAGCACGAGAAAAACAGATGTAGCAAGTTGTGCAAAAATTGATTCCAGAGCATATTTATCTTTATCGGGAAAGTCAACCATTAATATGTCTGGATTAGAGAACAAAGAACCCGGAGTCATATTAAATCTGTAACATTCAGGAATTCTAGTTTTATCAAAATACTCTGAACTTAACTTAACATTATGGAAATCATCGGTTATAGCAAACTCAAAGTCTAGGTTTAAGCCCATCGACAAAAGAGATTTTTTTAGAATTTCATTCACAGTTTCAGAATCGAATCGTTGCTCTATCGGAATTTGTCGTTGCATATACTCTGTTTCCAATTGCATCACCAACTGGTCAAATTCCATATTGCCTTGATTAAATTGCTGGTACATATATGATTCAACAGCTGCCAAATCGGTAAAACCAGAATAAAACGAATATGTCATTTTGTCAGTTCCAGGAGTAGAGTGAATCTGAATTTGCATACCGTGTGTCATTCCCTGATTAAAAGCCGGATTTAAACCTAATTGGGCAAGATATGGATCAACGGGAAAAATGCTGTCAACAGTTCTATTGTTCTGATTTAGTCGGTCGTAAACAAAAAACACTGCATCATGCTTTTGTAGCGTTACCAATGTTCTGGAAATTGCCTCGCTGATACCTCTGTCGATGATTTCTCTCGACTTATTATAGGCGTTAAACAGGTGAACGGTCTGCATAGATATAATTAATATCAGAGCAGCTGACATTAACAAAACAATTCCGGTGACCATTCGTTTCTTTTTCATACGACAAATATAATCATTGTAAATGTGGTATAATTGTTGCTTTAACTTTTCTTTAACTTTGTTTAACGTTCTTTAAACAATATACCGACTAAAAAGGCCGTTATTTTGTAAACAATTTAAAAACAAAGTGGTTTAGTAAATGAATTAGTACTCCAAATAATACTCTCCTTTAAATAACAATGCTTAATTTGAAAAAGTCCCGTCTCCCCGGCGGGGCTTTTCTACTTTTATTGTGCTAAGGTAACAAGAATTTTTGTTTACTTATCAAATTTACTTAGTTTTGGTAAAATATTTGCAAAACGACCACAATAAAAATTAAACTTATGAAAACAAAATTCTTTTTTCTGATAATTGCAGCATTTGTTGCAACATCGTTATCTGCTCAGGACGGCAAACTTCTAAGAGCCGCCGATAAAAGTTTTGAAGCAGGTGAACAAGACTATTCAAAGAAACGTTGGTCGGAAGCTGCCGAAAGCCTCGAAATTGTGGTGGAGAATATTCCATCTTATGTTGACTCGCGAAAGTATTTGACTTTAAGATTCGATGCTCATGTTATGCTCATTGACATTTATTTTAATCAGCTTAATAATTTGCCTGCAGCTTGCCGTTGTTTGAATT
>JAQVGK010000464.1 GCA_028696755.1 Bacteroidales bacterium
GAATACCCGCCTTTATAAGGGTAACCCCGGTAACCATATCGGGATTTACTATTGATACCAAACCGAAGAGGTGCGACGAATTGAAAAGGGGCATATCCTCAACAAGGATTAAATTCTGATCGGAATCGCCACCCCGGACATTAAAACCCGTTCCGAACTCCCCCATGCTTTGAATGCCGGGTAGATATGTAAAACTCTTAATAATATCCTTCTCACCCATTGCCCCTGGAAGTTCCTTCATCATCAACGGGTCAATTCGAAGGGTACTCATCTGAGTACTTCTTATGTTTTCGTCCTTTCGAAAGGCAGTAATGGTTGCCCCTTCAAGCTGAACGCTCTTTTCGAAAAGATCAAAATTCAAATTGCCGGGAGCATTCACCTTGATAAGATAGTAGCTATCCTGATAGCCTAAGTAAGATAAGCGAAGCTTATGCTCCCCTGCCGGAAGGGTAATTGAGTATGCCCCATCGGAATTCGATGAGACCCCTAGGCCCAAACGCTCAACATATACAATTGCACCTATAAGCGGCTCTCCTGTGGCGCCATCGAAAATGAAACCCTGTATTTTTGCACTTGAGTAACGCCCATAATCCAAGGGGCTACCAACAACCACCGCTTGATGATCACCTAGGAGAGGTTCGGCTTGAAAATCTCTTAAAAAATCTCTGGGCAACAAAACAATATAGCCATCTACATTAATAACAGCTAAATTAAATCGGCTAGAAACTGCAGCGATGGCTAACTCAAGCCCCTTATCAACCAACCCTTCACTGAACTCATGGCCAGTAAACCAGGTAGGGTTATAAAAGATTTTGGTAGTGCTGTTGGTTTCGAGTCTACTAAAAAGTTCATCTGCATCAATGAATCTCTCTGATTTATTTTGTGCAATGCTATTGGTTACAGAGATTGAAATTATGAATGCAATGAGAAGTATAGTTCTATAATTCATACAAGTACTGACACTTATTTTATAAATTCTTGAATTACATTTTGTAATAGTGTAACATTTGGATCGTATCTAAAGAACATATAAATAATACTGTTGTAATGGTTAAAACGCTTATCCTAGGCGTAGTTATCTTCTATACACAATAGTTCCAAATTGCTAAAATTAAATATTGCTATAATTAAAACCCTATTAGCTCAGCTAACTATTACTATACCAATTAGTACTATATTTAACAATAGACAGACAGAACTCTAAAACTCATAATTACTCTTTTTTAACAAATGTTCTTTCAACAAAGAATCCTTGTGTCCTATGGTTTAGTTCCAATCTTTCCTTTTCAAGTTTAACGACAGACCACATTACATTACTACCTGTATATATGTATTTTAAATTCAATGTGTTTTTTATATCATCATAAACCCACTCCCCTTTGACATCCTCTTTATTGGAAGGGTATTGAATTACCTGCCTAAATGTAGCGTCATCGAATAGATATAGCGTTAAAGGGTAGTTCTCCTTTTCTCTAACTCCATTAACATAGGAGACATCCATTTCCCAGGTTCCTATAAGAATATCTGACTTACGATTGCAACCTAGAAATAAAATTAATATGAAAGAAAATAGAATTGTGGAGTTTATAATATTTTTCATAGTATATAAAGTATAATGTTTTGATTAATGATTGAACTTTGACTCAGGGTCAATCCACATTCTTGTGGTAGTGGAAATATTCTGAGGCACATTGCTAGAATTGTAAAGGTACTCTGTTTGGGGGTATAGAAACCTCCTTGGCACAGCACTACTAGCAACTGGCTGTATAGCGGGGTATCCTGTGCGTCGCCAATCAGGCCATGCCTCAGGGGTTAAGAACATAGCAGTATACTTCGCAACCAATAGAGTTTCCAAAGAAAACTCCACGCTTGCAATGTATGTTTCTAACCACTCTTTGGTATACACGTCATAATCAATCAACGACGATTTTACCGCATTAGCAAAAGCCTCCTCGGCTGCATTGACGTCTCCTTTTCTGAGGAGGTACTCGGATTTAATAAACATCCATTCTGTGTAGGAAGCAAGAGTAATATGGGATGTTATTGAGAATTGCGAGTCGGCCAGTGTAGATGCGTTTGGGTTATCCTCACCGGGAATATTTCCGGTATAGGAATCTCCAGCTTGCTTGAAATACTTTGGCAACCTAGGGTCATCATATTCCTCTAAAATCTTAAGTAAAACATTTGAAGCCCTAAGGTTACTCTTGTGAGCAGATAGGTATTGCCCACGAGGGTTGGGTCTTTGCAATTCTTCATAATCAATAATAAATGCATCACCTGGCTCCATGAATATTTCATTATTGAATTCATCAGCAAGTTCATCAAAGCCATTCACTTTCGAAAGGTGTAGTAAAAACCTCACTCTAAGGAAGTGTGCATACCGTATCCAGTAGCCTGAATTCCCTTTAAAGAAAATATCCTCGTCAACTGGGTGGTACTGCTCTCCATACTCACCAAGCTCAGCAATCCCTTGATTAAGCAGTTGGAAAACTTGAACGAAAATATCTTTCTGGTTATCGTAGGCGGGTTCCAATACTAGTTCATCTGAGTCAAAGGACTCAGAGTAGGGTATATCTCCCCATAGGCAAGTAGCAAGGCCCAAGGATTGTGCTGTTAAGACTTTAGCTATACCGCTGTATTTCCCATATCCATGCTCTTTGGCAATAGCTGAAATTGATTGAAGATTGGAAAATACTCCCAAGTAACAGGCCTGCCAACTTCTGTCGAAGTGTGTGGGCTGCAGGCTATAATTCTCCACATCGAGCATAGTTCCATCAACACCAGAGATTTGCTGTGAAAATATGCTGCCAAACAATGTAGGTTCGGCGTAAGTTAATGAGATCAGGTTGCTTTGCGTGCTATAAAGCAATGCCGAAAGTACTTCTAGGGGTTCCTCGTCGGTATCGGTTTTCCAATCGCAAGAAGACATAACGGTGATACAAAAGAGGGCTATAAAAAAAACTTTTCTCTGTAAGTAGTGCATATATCATTCAGGTTTAACCACAACTTCTTATTATACAAAGGGGTAAAAAGCAATGTCTATTTAAAAAAAATGAAAAAACAATGTTACCAAACTAATGTTGCTCATAATATCATTGTCAAATTTACAACTTTGAGTTTAAACTTCTAATAAAATTACCAATAAATTCTCAAATTGAGACCACACAGAAATACGAGATTATTTGATTGCAAAAGTAATGTTGAAAGCTTTGATATTCAACAAAATTAGACTCATAACAATCAACACAGAAAATACTTAAGAAAAGTAAATCAGATATTGACTTTACAACTCTTAAACAATAACTTGTAAGGCTTATATTATCAGGAAAACAATCTTATGTCATAGCAAATCACCTACTAACATAATGAAAAATATCGGAACTGAAATATTGATAA
>JAQVGK010000022.1 GCA_028696755.1 Bacteroidales bacterium
ATTCTTGCAATTTATTCGCACATGATTACTTCTCCACTATATCTTGCAAACTATCCAGTAGGACATTTAATCGAGTTCCAGATTGAGCAATATGTAAAGGATAAAAAATTCTCTGATGAGATTACCAGAATGTTGCTACAAGGTAAAGTTATTCCACAGGCTTGGATGAAAGGCGCTGTTGGTAGCGAAATTTCTGGTCAGCCCACCCTACTGGCGGTGCGTGAGGCTCTGAAAATTATTCTGTAATTATTGATAGAAATTAAGTGCCGGTTTAATTCCGGCATTTTTTTTATCCTAAGATTTCTTTTAGGCGACTAAAATCTGTTTCCAACTTTGCAAGATCAACAAATCTTAACATGCTGATAATCTCCTGATTATCGAAATAAACTTTGAGAGCAGGAACGGTAAGAACCATATTTTGAGCAGCAATATCAGGATACTCGTAGCAGTCAACAATAAATAACTCGACTTGCCATAATTCTGTCTTTTTTACTAATTGAGGTAAAAGCGAGTCACAAACCGAACATCTATCATTTTTAAAATAAATGAAAGTAAAATTATCGCGCGAACGCAGTTTATCGAACTGTTCCTGATTAGTGATTAAATTATTCATTTTTTGCAATTAAAACAACAGCCTGGGCGCTAACGCCTTCTTCCCTACCTTCGAAACCAAGTCCCTCGGTTGTGGTAGCCTTTACCGAAACATTTTCGGCATCGGTGCAAAGGACAGCCGCAAGAGTTTTCGACATTTCAGGAATAAAATCCTTAACTTTAGGTTTTTGCAGACTTATCACCGAATCAATATTAACGACATGCCATCCTTTCGAATTCAACAATTCGTTGGTTCTCCTGAGTAAAATTTTGCTATCAATACCCTTGTAGGCCTTGTCATTATCGGGAAAGTTATAACCAATATCTCTAAGATTTGCAGCACCAAGCATAGCATCACAAATTGCATGAATTAAAACATCACCATCAGAGTGAGCGACACAACCTTTTGAATGTGGAATTTTTACTCCTCCAAGCCAAAAATCAAGGTCTGGAGCTAAAACGTGAACATCGTAACCGATACCAACTCTAATATTCATCCTAGCTCTTTTCCGACGACAAACCGCCAATGTCAAAGATAAGAGTAAATCTTAAGGTATTCTGTAAAGGATTAGCTTGAGTAGTTGGGATTAGATAAGCGAAATCGAGGCCAAAAACGTTCATTTTTAATCCTGCACCTAGAGTAAAATATTTACGATTTCCTTTGTATTCGTGTTCGTTAAAGTATCCCAGACGGAGTGCAAAAAGTCTGTCGTACCAATACTCAACGCCAGCAGAGATTGTAAATTCAGCCATTTCCTCACGAAAAGGAGAAGCCTGACCATCTTTTACGAAAGGAGTAGCTACGCCAGGAGCATCGTACCAAGATTGGAATATAGCACCTCCGATGGAGATTTTTGGATCTTTTCCATATTTTATAATTTCATCACTTGGCAAAACAGTATCCCCATTCGGCAAAACCTCACCTGCATTGTAATATACTGGAGGTGTTGGAACTAAAAGCTTGTTAACATCGCAAGTCACCATAAACTCATTATGATCATCCAATGCTATAACGTAACCAATACCTGTTCTGAAGTTTGTTGGGATAAAGTCTCTATACTCGTTTGTAGTGTACGAAATTTTTGCACCAATATTAGAAATATTCAATCCCCACATTAAAGTACTTTTCAAACCTCCGAGTTCAATTTCATCGTTAAAATAGTAAAAAGACACGTCAGCAGCAACAGTTTTACCTGGGGAAGACTCTTGTCCCTGCACTTCAATTCCGCCGGTAAGATTTGAATAAATAAATCTCATAGCCACAGAACCCGAGAATTTTTCGCCTAACAAACGGCTGTATGCCATATCAATAGCAAATTCGTGTGGAGTAAAATCTCTTAACAAGGCATTATTAATATCACGGAACTGAATGCTTCCAAGGTCGAAATATAATAATGATGCACTTAATACATTTTCTTTATTAAAACGTTTGTATCCCGAAACATAAGCTAGATTCATATCCGAGACCAACTGACGTAACCATGGAGTGTACGAAATAGAAACACCTACATCATTTTGAATAAAACTGTACTTAGCAGCATTCCAATGTAACGAATTTACATCTGGAGTTGTTGCTACACCTGCATCACCTAAGCCACCAGCTCTTGTATCCGGCGCAATCAGCAAAAATGGAACGGTTGTAGTAATTGTATTTGGCGCATCCCTTCCAATCACGTCGTTGTTTGTTACCTGAGCATTAAGAGTAAACACTGATACTGTAATAAATAACAGTCCTGCAATCGCTTTTCTTATCATCTTAATTTGTTTGAATTTTTTTACAAATATATTACAAAATCTTTTAAGTTAACAACTTAAGTTTAGAAACGTTCAATTTTTAGTTTTATTGTTTGTGAAAGTTTTAATTATTTTAAGCTAGCATTAAGACCTGTCAGTATCTGAAAGATCTGACAGTGTCGCAATTTCGTAGCGACACTGTCAGGTTCTTTGAACCCTGACAGGTCTTGATGCGGTCAGCCACCTCGTCCTAATTAAGAATAACTAGTTTCTCAAATTTATCAACCACCGCTCCAGTTGGAGATTTTACTTTTACTTTGTAAACATAAACTCCTTTACCAATTTTATCACCATATTCATCTTTACCATCCCAAACAATTGGTTCACTTCTGTATCCAGTTGTCATAATGTCAGCTTCGATAGTTTTAACATGTTTTCCAGATACAGTAAATACCTGAATCAGAACATCGAGATTAACAAAAGGTTGATTATGATCGAAGTAAAATGATGTATTGGTAGAAAATGGATTCGGATAATTAAAGATATGATCGATTACCAATTCTGATGAATTAGCAACAATAAAATCGGTAACGGCTTCGCTGCTATTATTTAAAACATCCCAAGCTTTGAGAGTAATAGTATGAGGTCCCATTTCTAACGACGACATAGGATAGTTAACTTTTCCAGAAGTATAATCATCTTTTTCCGCTTCGTAAAACTTATTAAGAACAATTGCCCCAGCAGTATTTTCATCAATGATTATTGTAATGTCGTGACCGATACCGCTACCAACTGTATTAATCCCCGATTCGTCGCTAATATTTGCCAGTAAAATCGGGTTTTCATCAGTAATTCCACCAGGGACAAACTGTTCATCATTCATAAATAACTCGATTATGGGCCCATCATTATCAGAGACTGGATTATCAGATGTCCCTCCAATAATAAAGCTTTCGTCATAACCATGAGCCTCAGTATCAATATTATTGTGCGCATAATAACTAACCTTTCCTTCATCATAAAAATAAGCGATATCTACTGGAACGATAAACTCGAAACTAAAATGTCCGTTAACAACCGAAGCTTTACCTTTAAAGATTATATTCTTACGCGCTCTATAATTTAAAGGACTATAACCATCATTTCCACGAGTGGTATAATCCATAATTTTATCATAGACAACAGGATAAATAAAACCATTAAAATCGCTGGCAATTGTTCCATCTGGCTTTTTAATAACACCTTCAAAGTTAACCAGTTCCATTGCCGAAACGGTATCGTTAAAAGCTGCTACATCAATATTATTAATTTTTGTAGTAAATGCCTCGTAGGATGGAACCGAAGGACGCATAGCAGGATCGCCGAGCAAAGTAAATACTCGCTTATTTGTATCGCTACCCTGAAGATTTTTTGCATAAGCAACTGAAAGACCAATAGTATTAATTTCACCTTCATCATCGCGCTCAAACAAATTATCATAAAACTTGTACGACAACGAAGCATTGCTCGATGAGAAGGCAAGTCGTGTTGTTGAGAACAATGCAATACCGCCACCATCAGGATTTAACAAAACTTCTTCGCCACCAGAAACAAGGTCGTGATGATCGAAAGGAGTAAACTCACAAGTTGCTGTAACAAATATCGGATATTTGCCAGCATTCTTCCATGTTTTAATCATACTGAGGGTTAATATACTCTCATGTCCCCATCCTTTTTCGTTTCCATGACCAATCCAATTAACGACTAAAACACCATTATTGATTATATCATTTATCGCCTGATTTACATCTGGATATCGATGTCCCTGAACAGTCGATATTTGCTCATAATCATCTAAAAACACCTTGTCAAGATTAAAAACTGGATAAGCAGCTTCGAGTTGTAGTGCCAAAGTGTTTGATTGAGATTGATGAATAGTTTCACCTCCCTCAGCGTCGTCGGCAACCAATAAAATATTGTTTTTCCAGTTTCCATAGCTTGTTGGAGAATAATATTCTGTAAGTTTATTTACAAAAGCATTAGCTTCGGTTACTGATTTAACAGGAATACGTCCCACACCCATATCCATATCATGTGCACCACTTATTGATCCTTCACCATCATCCAGAAAAACATAAAAATCATCAGAAACGTAAGAACTAACTGGAGCAAGAGAGGCTTCGGATTCGTATGTTAAAATAAAATTGGAAACTGCAGGATCATCCGAAAGATTGTCGTAACTACCATCGCCGAACAATAAGAGATTTTGCGGAAGATTATCTGCCGACGCCCTATCATACAGCATCTTAACAAAGTTTCTCATTGCCCCCACATCAGGTGTGCCAGATGAAAACTCATTATAAACCTCTTCTGGCTTAACAATCACTACATTCATGTCATCATAGTTTTCATGAATACTTTTTACTGTCAATGCCTGGTTATAGAAATCGGGATGAGTTATGATGATTAAATCGGCAGGCTGAAGAGCATGTAAATTTTGATTTGTAACAACACCTACATCGTCGCTGCCTTGAAAAACAGGTGAGCTGAATGAAGTTGAAGGATTAAAAACTAAAAAATCTTTAAGATCCGAAGCATTATAATTAAAACTTAGTTCAGATCCAGATAAACTGCCCGTAATTTTTAATGAATTAAATCTGTCTGTAATATCCCAGATTACCGTTCCCGAGTTTGCCCCAGAGATCACATACTTAGCATTTTTACCAGCTTCAACCGATTCGGTATCTCTAAACAATAAATAGCCATTATCGATTATGGTTTTCCTTCTCAATTTGACAATAATATTGTCGAGCCAGGCTTTTGAATTCGATGCTGTTTTGTTGTAAGTTATAGAAAAATTAAAATTATCAGATGTTGGAGTGACATCAAAATTCTTTGTATTGTTAACTCTTGCATACCAATCGGTAGCAGATCCCGAAACCGAACTGATGGTCACAAGAGGTTGAGCTACACCATTAATATATATATTAAAATTACTGGCAGCTGAAGATTTTGCCGCAAGATTAATTGTAACTACTGCTAAATCAGAAGTTGATACATTTGGAATGTTGAGAGAAAAATCATGCGTAAGATAATAATCGAATTCACGCCAATACATAGTTCTACCCGAACTCATAAGATTTAGCGAGTCTTTCTCAAGGAAAACATAATCATCATAAGTATTTACAGTTTTATCAAATGTGGCAACAGATGAAGCTAAAACCGGTTGCTTAAGACTGCCTCGATCCGACACAAAATAATATGCATACTCCGAATAATTGTGAAAATCGTGAGTAAAAGCAGCCGAAGCACTAAAATTAACACGATGTGGTCCATCTGCATAAAACAAGATATAATCACCCGAATCAAAAACCGAATTTGAATTCTGATCAGCAATATAAACCGGACGCTCGGGCAAATCATCAGCAATCACAGTTCCTGCAGTCTTCGGCACCATTCCGCCATAACCAAATACACCTATATTATTCATATTTGTAAAGCCCATCTCAATCAACTGCTGATAAGTCAATTTATAAATCCCAGATTCAGAAACCTTGATTTTATACCATCTTCCTGATGACATTGCAGAATTGGATGCATATTTTGACTGAGATTTAACTTCTGGAACAATGCGATAATTTACTTTATACTCAAAATAAACAAGTCGTTCCAGCTCTCCAGAAGTCGGATTTTTTCGCAATGGAACCAATTCAAACGAAATAAAATTTTGTTTCCTAAATACAGAAGTCCAGACATGTGCTTCGGTTTCTTCCAAAATTTTATCAACATTCCTAACTTGTTGATAATCAGTTTTATTAACAACCTGATAATCAGCTTTTAAGAGTGAAATCGAAACAATCTCGGCCTTATTATTAATAGGTACTCGTTTGTGATAAACAGGTAATTCATCTAAAGAACGGTTATACGCACCGTCAAATGATAAAATATCTGATATATTTTTTTCGTTATCAACAAAAGTTTTGTTACTTTGCCAAAATATTGAATCTGAAAAGACAATATTTTGAGCTGTTAATAAGTTGTTGATAAAAAGAATAGTAACCAAAAATGCACTTTTTTTCATAAAATTTAAAAAAATTAAAAAAAAACTCAATAATTATTTTTCTAAACGGCAAATTTAGTTTATTATTGTAGTTTATATTTTAGTATTAGAAGAAATTTTATTATAATTGCGCATTGTTGTTAAGATGAATATTATGGTCAAACGTTTCATAATCGTGTTAAGTGCCTTATTATTAGGCAGTTGGGGTGCATTATTTGCACAGGATGCACATTTCTCGCAGTTTTACGCAAACTCGCTTTATCTCAATCCAGCATTTGCTGGGGCAGAAAAATGTCCCAAAGTGAGTCTTAACTACAGAAATCAGTGGCCGGCATTAGGTCCAACGTATATTACTTATAGTGCATCGTACGATCAGTACTTAAATGCATTACAAGGCGGTGTTGGTCTTCACCTGATGAACGACGTTCAAGGTGGTGGCGTGATTACAACCACAATGATTAGTGGTATGTACTCGTACACTCTTCCCGTTACAAGAAGATTCTTTGTTGCAGGAGGTTTTCAAGTGTCGTACATCATGAAAACCATTAACTGGGACTTTGTTTTCCCAAATATGATTCACCCACTGTACGGACCAATTTATTCATCACTCGAAAATCCAGATATTATTAACAATCAGCGTAATTATGTTGACTTTTCTGCGGGCTTATTAGCATTTAGCGAAAGAACATTCTTCGGCGTTGCAGTTCATCACTTAACGCAACCATCCGAATCATTTCTTAGAGGTAGTGATGCTGTTCTTCCAAGAAAATTCACAGCGCACTTTGGAACCGAAGTGCCAATCAATAGTAGTAAATTCCGTAGAGGCGAATTAAAAATATCTCCTCAGCTTCTTTTCCACCAACAGGGACAATTCCAACAATTTAACTGGGGTATTTATGTTGCCCGTCGTCAAGTTGTTGCTGGTTTCTGGTTGCGTCAAAACTTTAACTTCCAGTACGATTCTTTCATTATGCTAGCCGGATTTAAACAAGATAATCTTCGCTTTGCATATAGCTACGACCTTACAGTTTCTCGATTAAAGAACTCTACTTATGGTGCTCACGAAGTTTCGGTAGCATTTACCTTTACTTGTCCTGAAAAGAAAACAAAACAAGGAGTTCCTAGATGTCCTTCTTTCTAAGACAATAAATTATTATGTACAATAGTTATTAATAGTGTATCGCATAAATTTGAAATAATATGAAAAAGAATACTTTGTTTATGTTGATGATTCTTGCAGGAGTAATACTTGTAAGCTCATGTAAAAAAGAAGTATCCAATACCACTGGCTGGAACTATGGTGATCCTAATTTTGGTGGATTCGAAAACCACCCTGGTTATGAACAGGAAACTGGTCCCGGATTAGTATTTATCGAAGGCGGTTCGTTTGCAATGGGTCGCGTTGAGCAGGATGTTATGTACGATTGGAACAATATTCCACGAAGAGTTACTGTTTCGTCATTCTATATGGATGAAACCGAAATCAGAAATCTCGACTATCGCGAGTATTTGTACTGGTTGTCGTATGTCTATGCATCAGATTACAGATTCTTGTATCGCCAGGCTTTACCTGATACTTTGGTATGGAGACAGCGTTTAGCATACAACGAGCCAATGGTTGAGCTATACCTTCGCCACCCTGCATACGAAGAGTATCCTGTTGTTGGTGTTAGCTGGGTGCAGGCAACAAAATATTGCGAATGGCGAACCGACCGCGTTAACGAGCTTATCTTATTAAGAGAAGGTATCATTGACAAATATGTTGCTCCTCAAGATCAGGCTAAACATTTCAACCTAGATTCATATCTGATTTATGCAGAGAACCTCGACCTTTCTATTGATGAAACTGGAAAAGGTCCAGACGGTAAAGTACAAAATCTTTATGTTGACCCTGCAGTTCTTAAAGCTGGTCGTAAAGGTGGTAATGTAAATACTGGTGACGACAGACGTTGGGTTCGCATGGACGATGGTATTTTCCTCCCACGTTACCGACTCCCCACCGAAGCTGAATGGGAATTTGCAGCACTTGCTCACATTGGCAACCACTACAAAGAAAGAATCTACGAAAGAAGATTATATCCATGGAACGGTCATTATATTAGAAACGATGATCGTGGCGAAGAAAGAGGTTTGATGATGGCCAACTCGATGAGAGGTCGTGGCGACAACATGGGGGTTGCTGGTGCTCTTAACGATAAAGCCGACATTGCTGGTCCTGTTAGATCTTACTGGCCAAACGAATATGGATTATACTGTATGGCAGGTAATGTTAACGAATGGGTAATGGATGTTTACAGAGATCTCACTTTCGAGGATATGGAAGAATTCAGACCTTTTAGAGGGAATGTTTACACCGATTATCAATTACTAATTGACCCAAGAACTGGTGACGTTGAACTTACTCCAGAAGCTGAAAACTATTTCGATTATTCTGGTAAAATCTTAAGAAAACCTGTTCGCGACGAAGCTTGCTTTAGCCGTGAGAACTATACTACTGCCGATAACAGAAACTTCCTTGATGGTGACCTTGAGTCGTTAATCCCAGTTGGAAGTTCAGAAGAATACTGGACTAAAACCGAAAGATTTGAAGCTGAATCAAATGCAACACGCGTTTACGATCCAGTTGACAGCACACTTACAGTCGAATCTGTTGCTCAGATTTATCCTGGTGCTACACTTATGTCGGGCGGAAACGAAATCTTATTACCAAACGGTATTAAAGTTGATTTAGTAAACAGAACTTATATTTTACCAACTGGACACGAAAAAACTGCTGAAGGTACTATTATGATGCCAGACGGATCGACAGTATTGCCTGGCGGAGAATTACAACTTGCTGATGGTAGTATTATCTATCCAGATATGTTCTTCAAAAGAAAAACCCCAAGTATGTATAAAGAAGGTGAATGGGGTGAGTTTGGAGAATGGGGATTTGGTCAGTTCGATCCAAGCAATCCAAAATTAAACAAAGGTAATGGACAGAGAAATATGTCTATGTCAACACTAGTTACCGATCGTGCCAGAGTATTTAAAGGTGGTTCATGGAAAGACCGTGCTTATTGGATGGTTCCTGGAACACGCCGTTTCCTCGACGAAAAACTCGCCCGTGCCGATCTGGGATTCAGATGTGCAATGGACAGAGTTGGCTCTCCTGTTCAATCTACTAAATAATTAGATAAAAACTTAAAATTACAAAACCCCTTCTATGGGGTTTTGCTTTTTTATGACAATAACCGAGAAATTATATCAGATTTTCAAATCCTGTCGCAGTGTTAATACCGACAGTAGAATTGTTCAGCCCGATTCTATATTTTTTGCTCTAAAGGGTGAAAATTTCGACGGAAATAAATTTGTCGAAGATGCTGTTCGTAACGGTTGCAGGGCTGCAGTAACATCAGATAAGCGACTTGCCGATGATGAAAAAATATTTTATGTGCCCGACACTCTTAAGGAGTTGCAGAATTTAGCGAATTTTCACCGTCGTAAATTAGGAATTCCAATTATTGCGATTACAGGCACCAATGGAAAAACAACTACTAAAGAACTAGTTTCGGCGGTACTGGCAAAAAAAGTCAGAGTGTCATATACTAGCGGAAATAAAAACAATCATATTGGTGTACCTCTCACATTACTGGCAATGAATCATACAGTTGATTTAGGTGTTGTCGAAATGGGTGCTAATCATATTGGCGATATCAAAGAACTTTGCGAAATTGCCGAGCCTGATTATGGATTAATTACAAATATTGGAAAAGCTCATCTCGAAGGCTTTGGTTCTTTAGATGGAGTAAAGAAAACCAAAGGCGAACTGTACGACTATCTAAAAAAGAAAAACGGAGTTATTTTCAGCAATGATGATAATCCGATCCTGAAAGAAATCCTTGGTAAGTATTCATCAGTCACCTATGGCTCGGGCGAAGGAGTTTACTGCCGTGGTATTTATAGCGAAATTGCTCTGCAGGCCGCCGTAAAATGGTCGTGTGGAAGCGAATCGGGGTTAGCAAAATCAAATCTTATCGGCGCATATAATTATGAAAATCTGCTGGCGGCAATAACAATAGGCTCGTACTTTAATGTTCCAGGAACAGCAATTGATGCAGCAATATCATGTTACTTCCCAAGAAATAACAGATCGCAACTTGTTAAAACAAGTAGAAACTCACTGATTTTGGATTTCTATAATGCAAATCCAACAAGTATGGAAGCTGCAATAAATAATTTTGACAAGATTAATGATAAAAACAAAAGTCTTATTTTAGGCGATATGCTTGAATTAGGTGACGATGCTGAAATAGAACATAAAAGAGTATTGGATCTTGCCGAAGAAAAGAATTTTAAAAAAGTTTTTCTCGTGGGAAGTCATTTCTGGAATTTTAGAAACAACTATGAGTTTAATTTCTTTAAAACTGTTGAAGAACTTGCTGCATATATCGTAAAACATCCAGAAACTGGAAAGTTCTTTTTAATTAAAGGTTCACGAGGTATCAGACTAGAGAAGTGCACAGATTATCTCTGATACAAATCTTTTTTACTTCCCTTATAAATACTGAATTTGTTCAATCGGCACTCTAACTGTCCGTTGAAAAGTACAAATCTTTTATCGGGTTTCATACCTATTAATTTTAGGGCCGACATTTCCGAAGAAATAATCCAAGCAGTAAAACCAGCATAATCGAACTTAAGCTTATCGCCCAATGATTTATAAAACTTATTAAGATCATCTTCCTGCAATCTTCTGCCATAAGGAGGATTTGTGATTATTATACCATCTTCGGCTGGAGGCTGAGACTCGAAAAAATCAATCGCCGAAACCTTTATGTTATTATCAAGGCTTAATTTAGCCAAATTGCTCCGACATAATTGAACGTTTGCAAAATCGATATCCGAACCACAAATTAATGCTTCGGGAGAAACAATCCGATCCTTTGCTTCTTTAACTGTCTTATCCCACAGTTCGACATTATAATTCTTCCAGTTTGTAAAGCAAAAATCGTCACGATACAACCCTGCTGGTATATTTGCAGCGTACATGTAAGCCTCTGTTAGAAAAGTTCCACTACCACACATTGGATCATATAAACATTGTTTTTTATCCCATCCCGATAGCTGT
Organism: Bacteroidales bacterium; assembly: GCA_028696755.1. Next base: position 11,475 of record JAQVGK010000022.1, read on the forward strand.
ATAATTCCGGCAGCCAATACTTCGTTTATCGGTGCCTCTCCTATTTCCTTGTCAAACCCACGAATATAAAGAGGTTTTCCGGTACTGTCGAGATAAATGCTACAAACATCATCCATCAAATGCACATTGATTTTTATGTCAGGGTTCTTTACATCAACATCTGGACGATTTCCAGTTTTATCACGAAAGTAATCAACAACAGCATCCTTAGTTTTTTGAGCAATAAACAATGTATGATTAAGCTGCTTTGAGTTTGTTACAGCATTAACGGAAATAGATTTCGAACAATCAAAATATTCGTCCCACCTAATACCCTTCACAAAGCTGTAAAGCTGATCCTGATTTGTGACTTTCCCGATTTTTACACCAGCAAGAACACTTAAAGCAGTACGCAAATGAAGGTTGCATTTATAAATATCAGCCAGACTTCCATTAAACTGAACTGCCCTATTTAATACTTCGACATCACCTATTCCCAGCTGTTCCAATTCATGTACTAGCAAATTTTCGAGACCAAAAAGGGTCTTAATAACAATTTTATATTGCATTTCGTTTTATTTAATTATTTCATTTCCTTACCAATCACCGATGACGTTTTTGCAGCTACTCTTCGTGCGCATTTCTCAGCCAGATCTTTAAAGACATCAGGGCTTAATTCGTGATATGTGTATACGGAATTATCTTTATTTGTTCCAAAAAGTATCTGAAAAAATGTTCGATTGTTATTAACTTCTTCTTCTTTAGAAACAATAATTGTCTTATCTTTTAAATGATGCCATCCTGATGATCCTGCTTTATGTACCGAAAAATTACTTATAAAATCACATTCTGCAAGATAATAAACCTCAGGAGTAGAAGAGGTTGAATCGGAGTAAACCTCTTCAACTTCAAATGATTCACGAATTGTAACTCTATTAAAGCTTAATTTATAATAATACGCTGTATTTGCTGGCACCGTATATACAGGTACCATATTATATGACTGCATAGAGTTTTCCAACTCAGAAAAATAAACCCTACTATATTCATCCAAATCATAGTTTAAAATATACTTATCACCCTCAGCAATAACAGATATTATCAACACCTTCAATATAAACATAGGCAGGCTTTTCGAGATAATGACCCACGGCACACGAAATCAGAAGACAGCTTACTAGTGCGACAACTGTAAGATTTAAAATCCTTTTCATAGCGAAATTACATTTTAGACAAAAATAAGGAAAATGTGTTAAAAGTGTAAAAATCTTTTGTTCAAAAAAAAAGTCAAACATAATTAAGTTTTTGTATTACATATTATTTATTTTATTAACTTTGCACTTGAGGCATTGAAGAAGAGAAAAGGTTAAAGTATTTTTATATAAGCAAGAACTTCATTCTCTTCAGATACCAAAAGTTTAAAAGAGAAATAAAATAATACATCTATGAAAATTAAAGGAATTTTAATGGCAGCTATTGCTGTTATGATGCTGCAGCCTGTTTTATTTTCACAGACACTTTACAACAACGGTGTAGTAATCAAAGTTACCAAAGGAGCTACACTTTATGTTGATGGTGTTGTACAAAATCAAACGGGGACAATTGATGTTGATAACGTATCGGGAAACAGTGTTTTAATTGCTGAAGACGACTTTATCAACAATGCCACAGCTGGTGGTAGTGGTTATTATCGTATTTATGGAGATTGGGTAAACAACTCTGTTTTTAATGCGGGCACAGGAACTGTCTTTCTCGAAGGTGGAGCCCAATTACTCAGCGGAAGTGTTTCTACTACTTTCTACAACCTAACCTTAAACGGAAGTGGTCAAAAAACGCAGACAATAAACCAGTACTGTAGTGGTATTTTAAATTTGAATGCTCTGGAACTCAGAACACAAACATTTGGATTCTTTGTTACAAATACTTCGTCTGCCGCGATAACTCATACAACTGGTTTTGTATCAAGCCTTAATGGAGGATTTTTATCACGTGCAACGAACACAACCAACACATATTTATTCCCTGTTGGCTCGACGGTTGGTACAACACGATACAGACCTGTTGAAATGACACCTACTTCGGCAAATGCTTCGACTTTTACAGTACGCATGGCAAATGTTGATGCTACAACCGAAACTTTTGACCGTTCGTTATTACAAACTGGCATTTGTGAGGTTAATCCTTTGTTCTATCATCAAATTAACAGAACGGCTGGAACAGCAGCATCAGATATCAGTATTTTTTACGATAATACCGCAGATGGTAGCTGGCAAGGCATTTCTAATTGGGGAACTGCGCCTAACCAGTGGAATATTGTTGCTGGTAGCTCAACAACTACAGGAGCGCCATTGTACGAAGCCAGTGTTGCTGGGTGGAATACTTTTTCGAATATCCCATATGCACTTTATGTTAATGTACCCAATGTTTTAATTGGAGGGAATACTCCTGTTTGCGAAGGAAATGCATTAAATCTTACCGAATCGGGTGGCGATGCTGCTAGCTGGTCGTGGACTGGCCCTGACGGATTTACTTCAACTGATCAAAATCCTGTAATTTCTCCAGTAACAATTGATGCTAATGGACTATACACCGTTGTTATCGACGATGGTAATGGATGCACTAATACCGCATCAATAACCATTAAAGTTGACCCAGCAGTTGATGCAACAATTACTCTTGACGGTCCTTTCTGTGAAACTGAGGCTGCTGTTACCCTAGTTGCAGTTACTTCGGGCGGAACATGGAGCGGAACAGCTGTTAGTGGCGACACTTTTGATCCTGCAGCTGCTGGACCAGGTGATCATATTATTTCATATTCTGTAACACAAGGAGCTTGCTCCGATTCCGATACCGAGACTTTCCATGTCGATGCTGATGTTAATGCTACAATCACCCCTATTGGTCCATTCTGCGATTACGATGGAGCTGTAGCGCTTACAGCAATAACTCCTGGTGGAACATGGTCGGGAACTGGAGTTTCAGGAACAAATTTCTTCCCTGCTTTAGCAGGTCCTGGTGCACATCCCATAAATTATTCAATTGTAAATGGAACTTGTTCCGATTCTGATAATATTACGGTTACGGTAAATGCTGCACCAGCTGCACCAATTTCTTCAACTGACTGTACAGGTGGTGTTGACCAAGGAATTATAACAGTTACCTCACCAGTTGGTGCAAATTATGAATACTCTGTAGGTGGACCATTTCAAGCGGGGACATCATTCGGACCATTAATGAACGGAACATACACTGTAACGGTAAATAATACAACTTCAGGTTGCACATCCTCGGGGGTATTGATAAA
>JAQVGK010000465.1 GCA_028696755.1 Bacteroidales bacterium
CTTCGTAAAACTTTTTAAAGTTTAGTATTGTTTGGGGATTGATGTTGTTGGGAAGAAGTTCGTGTAGTTTATTTGATTTATAATCGGCGATGTTCTCGAGGACATATTCCATCCACTTATGTGGGTTAATGTTGTTTAGCTTGCAGCAGGCAAAAAAGCTGTAAAACATTGCCGATCTTTTTGCTCCGTTGTGAGATCCAGCAAAAAGGTAATTTTTTCTACCTAATGCTATTGGACGGATGGTATTTTCAATAAGGTTATTATCTATCATCAGGTTGCCGTCGTGCAGATAATTCTGTAAACTTTCCCAAAGTGGAGTAACATACTCAATTGCCATTCCCATTGGCGATTTGGGTAAAACTTGCTGTCGTTTATCGTGTAGCCACTTTCCAAAATCGTTAATTATTGGTAAAGCCTTTTCTAAACGAACTTCTTTTCGTTGTTCGGGCGTAAGCTCTTTTGCTTCGCGTTCTATAATGTAAAGTTTTTGGATTTCAGATAAGGCATATTCTGCAAGTTTTGGATTGCTTTGCAAGGCATTTTCAAATTTACGTCTGGCGTGCGCCCAACAAGCCAAATGAATAATATTTTCTTTTGAATAATAATGTTTATAGACATTGTAGCCATCGGTTTGTAGTATTCCATCATAGTCTTGAAGGAACTCACGTGGAGCATTGGTATCTCGACCTTTCTGGTAATCGAAAGCAACAAGTTTTGCCAATGGGGCATGATATGTCCAGTAATAGCCTAAGTGTGTCTTATCTTTCTTGGTTCTATCTAAAACCTTTGTTGTAGTTTCATCGGCTTGCAGGTAAGTTTGTGCTTTAACTTCTTGTACCAGTTTTTTGTAAAGCAACTCCATAAGATTTCCCAATTGCGCCACCCAGGAGTCCATCGTGGATGGCGCAATTTCAATATCTGCTCGTTTAAAAATCTGTTGTTGGCGATAAAGTGGTAGATGATCTACGTATTTATTTACTAAAATTGCTGCTAGTAAAGTGTTGCCAGCCAAACATTTTTCAATCGGACGGCTTGGAAGATTTGCAATAACAACATTTTTAAGCAAAGGATTAACAGATAAGTCCTGATTTTGCTCTAATCTAGCATATTTAGGTCGAATAATAACCAATTTGAAAAACTTCTCTGGTACGTATTCCAAGATTTCGGTACGTTCTTCGCCTATTTTTCTCATGCCAGTAGTGTCTTCTTCTGGTTCTATTATGTGTTCTAAAACTGGCAAACTATCGGGGATTTGATTGCGTCCGTTATGCTTTTTAGTATTCTTTTCACGCTCGTAAGTAATGGTCTCTTTTACAGGGGTTTCATCCTGCTTTTCTTGTTCGTTTGCATATTCCTCGAACTGTATCTTTGTTTGGCTTGCATCGGCCTCAAATCGCTCTCTTTTGCTACCAAAAAGCATTCGTCTTAGTTGAGCTATCTGATGTTTTAACCATTGAACCTCCTGACTGTTTTGCTCAATGATTTGTTCTTGTTTTTTTACCTGCGATTCAAATTCTTTAGCTCTCGACTCAGATTCTTTAATCATTAATTCCGAAGCCTGAAGCATTAAAATTAGTTCTTTTTTTGATATGTTTTCGAGGTCAAAAATCATACTGTGAAAATACAGTAAAAGCATTGATTTTACAAGGGTTTTAGCAAAAAGAAATTAACATTATTTTGTTGTTAAATAACGCTTCCTTTTTTTGGTTTTTTCAAAATCTATTCCTCGTAAAATCATGAACAATTCTTCTTTGGACAACTCGCTATTTGGAGAGTTTTTTCGTGAACTCGGACGCTTAAAAGTTCCTTGTTCGAGTCGTTTGTAAAACAGCGCCAATCCGTCTCTATTCCAATGCAAGATTTTAATAACTGTCCGTGGTTTATTCAAAAAAACGAATAAATAACCTAATTGTGGATTCAATTCCATTTCCGACAACACCAATCCGTAAAGTCCGTTAAACCCTTTTCGCATATCGGTTGGTTGCGCATACATAAAAACCTTGCTGGCTTCGTCAAATCCAAACATAATCAGGCAAAAACAACTATCTTCAATCCAGAAGGTGTTTCTATTTCCAAAACCTTACCTAAGCTAGGCTCAGAAAAACTCAATTCTTTAAATCCTTCTAATATCGTAGGTTCCTGACTCTGTTTAAACTTCTTTAACCAATAATCAAATTTTGCCAAACTATACGACTTGTCCTTTAAAAAGTTCTGCTTTGTCTGGCCTGACTCAAACCACGATTCTATATCCCCAAACATTTTCTCTTGTAAATTCATTATTCTTTCGTTTTTGCGCAAAATTCAAGAATAATTTTTAGTGAAAATAGACGTGGTTAGTCGGGGGGATACATTGCGATATCATCATTATGCAAATACTGCTTATCCATTAACTCCTAAATCGTTTACTAATTTTAAGTTAAATGATGAATCTGAATATTTAAAATTTTTACAAGTTGAACTAAGCAAGGTAGATAAATTAAGTCTTTACGTTCATATTCCATTTTGTAAAGTAAGATGCAAGTTTTGTGAATATGCTGTTCTTGAAAACTCTGATATTGCTGCCGAAGACGAATATGTTGAGTTATTACTTCGTGAAATCGAAATGTATAAAAACTTATTGCAAGGAAAGACAATTGTTGGTTACGATATGGGTGGCGGAACTCCAACTAAGCTTTCCTTTAAAAATATTAAAAAAATAACTGAGGCTGCCCAATTAGGAGGTAACTGGTATGACAGACTATCTATAGTAAGACTGTCCATACCATACAGCTTTTGGGTTAACTCAAAACTGCTAGAAAGCTGTTGATGCTCAAAATTATTTGTAAATCCAAAAAACGGAGCGTCATAAGGAAAATCACGAACTCCACTTTGGGCATATAAAATATTGCATATTAACATGCAAAATGTAATAACAATTACATTTATTAATAAAATTCTATTCTTCATAATTTTCAACATTGTATCTTATTAAATTTTTAACACTCACCTCAGCACTGTCTGAATAGTCCTCAATGCGTATAAGACCAATATGTTTTGCCCAATATAACTTCCTACTGATTAATGCAGAAATAGAATCTTCAGATAAATAAAAAACCTTTACATTTTGATAACCGATGTCATTAAACATATAATTTTCATGGAAAGAAGCATATTTTGAATAATAATTATTGTTCGTATAAATAAATGAATTGTAATAACTTCCAATACTACCATTATGAAAAGAATAGTATTTATATTTTGACGAATCATTACTTCCTGTATTCAAGTAAAACCAAATAGGCTTCTGATTTTCAAACTCAGCATCAAAGCCAGGTCGTATTATAGTATTAAACAAAACACCGGTGTTATTATCATGCACATATGTAGAATAAGTATATGTTTCCCAATCATCA
>JAQVGK010000023.1 GCA_028696755.1 Bacteroidales bacterium
GTTCCGTTAGTAGAGAATCCGCTAAAACTCATACCGTCTCCTTTAAAATTCATTGTACTACCAACGTTTTTCATGGTTATACCGAATTTTAAATTGTCTCTGTTGCGATTTCTAGCTTTGTCTTTACCTAAGCCAGTAACATACTGAATCCCAGCATCAAGAGCAAATCCCGACGCGTTTAAGTTAAAGATGCTTTCGTTAATCATCTTAACGGTAAGACCACCATATATACTGTTTGAGAACTCACGGGCATAGCCAAGACCGATAGTTGTGAAAGTTGGTGTATAAGTACCAATACCACCTTCGGGTAACGCATCAGTTGTGATTTCTATATCGCCCCAGTTCATGTTCATTACGCTTACGCCAAGTACACCTGTTTCACCAACTTTGGTAGCAAAACCGCCACTATTAATAATAACACCTGAACCAACTAGCCACTGAGTATTTGTAAAAGCAAGTTCGGTTTTGCGAGTCATTGCCATACCAGCTATGTTTTGATACATACCTTCGAGACCGACAACGCAAGCCACGTTTGCATCTCCCCATCCTGAACTACGAGCCCAGGGATTTATCTGCAATTCTGATGCTCCGTTAGAACCAGCACGCTGTTCGTTTCCTGCAAAAACAGCGGTCGAAATAAGCATTACTGCTGCGGCTGTCAGAATCGTAATCAAATATAAATTTTTCATATTACCTTATTTATATTATAACAATATTTTAGAAATTATTTAAATCCACTGGACGCAATGCGCCAAACCACTTAACGACTTTCTCACCAATGCCGGGAGCGTTAATGTGAACAATGTAAACACCGCTGGCAATAGAAATACCATAAGTATTCTTAAGATCCCATTGTACAAATGGATCATCATTGTCTTTATTGATCTTACGAACTAATACACCACTAGCATTGTAAATAGAAATTGTACATGTTTGTGGTAAATTGGTTATTCTTACATAATTGTCCAACTTGTTTTGTTCGTAGTATGAATTACCATAATAAGGGTTTGGAACAACTCTGATAAGATCAAGAGCATTAACGGCTGTAGGATTATCGGCTTTGATAGTTTTAACATCCGCAGTTGTGAATGAGAAGAATGGGAAGTTGTTGTTTTCCGGTTCTTCAACTGCAAACTCGTTCAAACCTTTGTGGTATGGAGTAGCAACTCTGAGTTTAATTTTCACATCTGTTGCGAGGAAGTCGAAATCTGGATTCTGTAGAGGAATTGATACCCACATTGCAGCACCCCACGCTCTGTTTAGAGTGGTTGTAGCTGCTCCGGTTTCTTCATATTTTAATAAATTGTCATAAACCCATTTGCAAGAGTCGTATGAAGGAGCATTAAATACTGCATTAGGGAAATTTTGGTTGTCACCCATAATATAAATATAATGTTTTCCTCCAAATAATGGACCTGTATTTGAATAGATTCCTGATGATGGATTCCATTTCATATCGGCACCATTGTCACCAACAAGCCAGGAGTCTTCTCCAAAAACAATATTTAATCTACGGCCAGTTCTTTGGTCTATAGCATAACCTGGGAACCAGCTCATACCGTGAGTACCGTCGTTCAGTGGATTACCCATTTTGTCAACAGATGGATCGCTACGGAGAGCAAACTTTTTAGCATTTCCGCGAGACTGGTAGTTAACCCAAGGAGTTACTTCTTTATTTAATAGAGGACAATCTTCTTCCGGTAGCCACTCGTTATCGCACATCTCAACTACACAACATTTTGTCCATTTTGATGTGTCAGAAGTAATTACGAGGTCAACACTTGATAGAGGTTCGTATTTCATAATATTCTGGAAGTTGCGTGCACCCGATAACGAAATACCATATCTGCCTGAATGCGTAAATCTATATGGAGCCCAAGTTCCACCAAGAATTTTTTCAAAATACTGGTCATTGTCATAACCAATGAGGTCATCATAACTCTTATCTGCACAATCGCCAAGTTCGTTAGTCTTGTAGGTACCTACTCTAATCCAGTTTAATGCATCTTGATTATCGCCATCTGGCAAGAAAAATAGCCAAGGCTGGGTTTCATCGTCGAATTCCATACTTGCTGTTAAGAAACCGTTCTGAAATTCATTTCTGTTTTTAGCACCTGCGTAATTTTCTTGGCTAATAGTTATAGATAATCCTAAGTCCATAAATAATTGCTCGTTTCCAGCACCATAATTTACAGCAACTTCAGAGTTTATCGAGTCTTCATCACCGAAATAAACAGTATAATAGAAAGGAGTGTAAAACGCAGACGTCAATTCAGATGAATTGGTACCCATTACACCATAAGAGTTCACAATTGCAGTATCTCTAAATTTAAGTGTATATGTTGCTTCAGGTACGTTAAGTGGGTCAATAATTTTAACATTGATTGGACCCATACCATTTTTGTAAACTCTTTCATTAGCTTTCCATGGATATCCACTCATAATTTCATCAATGGTTTCATCGCTAAGTTCAATAATGTTATTTGCATTACCGTGTCCTTCATACATTGTTATCTGTAATCCATCACCATAGTCCGACTGCATAATTGTACCATCGCTTGCTGGGTCGGAAATATGTGGTATTGCTTCGTAACGTTTGATGTTATTTCTACCTGCAAGATATGGTTTTTTCTGACCATTGAAAGTTTCCTGAATAGACTGGTTGTACAATAATGAGTTGTTATAGCCATATGCTATCACAGTGTAATAGTATTCTCGATTATTAATAAGTTTACTGTCTCCAGTAGCAAAAGCATCTGTTAATATTTCAAATGTGTGACTAATTCCGTTATCTGCACCGTTTACTTCTTCAACAGGAATGTTTGCCATTAATTCATCAGACCAATTATAGTTAACAATTTGATCGATTCCGTCTTTAATGTCACATTGAAATACTGGACGAACTAATGCGTTATTATATCTGTCTGAAATGCTAGTAGAATTGTTCGCAAGTTGGAAAACCTGATATCCTTGGAATCTGTAATATTCATCACAAGGATCTATTTCAGAAGAGCAAACAATAGATGGATCTTTTTCAACATAAGCTTCAAGGTAGTTATTACTACTTGGTTTGTTGTAGATATGGAAAATTAAACGTTTATCGAGTTCAATAATTTTAAGTTCAGGAGCATCTGGACCATCGAGAACGCGGAAACAGTTTTCGAAAAGAATCTGAGCTTTATCGTCAGCTCTTCTTACTGCCTCTACCGAAGCCCATGGACCACCCGAAGCAGCGCGTGCGTAAACAGCACCGATTGTAATATCGTTAACTGCTCCAGGAAGAAGAGTAAATGGACCAGCAGATTGAACAAAACGACGATCACCAGCAGCATTATCTGCAGTCTCTTCTGACCATGGTTCAGCTTCTGGATTACCACCTAGACCCCATCCGCATTCGTCAGTAGAAGGGTTGCCTGGGAACATGAAGTTTGTTGGTTTGGTAGCGTCTCCACCACCAGATGGGTGACCTGTTCCACCATATACCAATGGACTATTGTCTTTCCAAAATCCAGTTAGATAGTTGTAATGTTCAGCTGCTGAATGAGGGTCTTGAGTTACTGGGTTTCCAAATGGAGCGTTGTTGAAATATAGAAATCTTCTCATACCCCATCTTTCGTTGTCAATCTCTCCATCTTGGAAATTGAGACCATTGATGTTTCCATTTAGAATATCCCCTTTAGCACAATTTAAAACTTTTACGCCATTAAGGGTATCATAAGATGTTGAGTTATCCAATCCATCAGGATCCTGATAAGGACCTTCGAAGAAATCGATACCAATTGCAGGAGGTTGTGAGCCATAACCAGGGCTGCTTGAATTTGCTTCATCATTATCATCACCATTGTACATATAACCTAATCCTCGTTGTACGTCACAACCTGTATAATCATCTTCAGCATTTCCTAAGTCAGCATCAGTCCATACTCCAAAGTATGTTTCGTACAAAGTATAGGTCGACCGGTTAATAATGTTATAGTTTCCAAATGTCATGTCGTTAAGCTCATCATTTGTAGTAAAAGCAAATGCCTGAGCTCTAAACTCCATACCAATTGCTGTTCCTCCAGTTTCGGTGTGAACATTTCCTTTGTCGTTATACACCCACCATAATGTGTAGTCGCCAAATAAACTTATTTTTCGTTGTTTCATTCTAACACAATTAGGATCTTCTGTAATCCCTTCATTTGGGAACTCATAATATGGGAAGTCTCCATTAAGCGGATTATAATATCCATCACCATCAGTATCCCACCATGGAGCGAGGTTGTATGCATAACCACCTTCGGGACCATGAGCAGGCCAATTAGTAATAATATCAGGAATTTGGTATCCTTCGAATTCGGTTGCTTCATCGCACTCTGGATCTTGAGTACAACGCCACCATTCTCTAAATTCCTTAACCATATCTTTAGTGATTACGAAATGCCTATCGTATTCACGGCAGATTTCTGGGCTAACATAAGCTAAACCATCTGTAGTTAGCGGACCAGGCCAGTAGTCATAACCATCTTGACGGAAGCGCTGAGCAGCAATTTTTAGCTGTCCATTAGCATCCTTACCACCAACCCAGATTGCACCAGCAAATAAGGCACTTACTCCACCACCATTAGGGACTTCATATCTTGCTTTTCCTTGCAAGTCCCACCACATATCGCCGCCTGTATGAATAAGAGCTCTAACATTGTTGATTGCTAACTCAGTAGATGTTTTAGCTGGTTCACAACCTGCAGTTGCTCTTTCGTTGGGCCGAGTATTGATTTCTCCCTTCCATTTTTCGGCCAGCATATAGTTTGATGCTGCTATCAGAAGAGCTAAAATTATTATTTTCTTAAAATTTTTCATATTTCGTTTTTTATAAATCAATATTCAACAATTAGAAACTAAACTGAACACCTAATTTTATAGTTCTAGGTAAACTATAATTATAAGGTGAATTAATGTACATTGCATAATAATTTCTGTATGCTTCAACATCATTTTGTGTTGCTATCTGTGTTTGATAATCAGCATAATTTAGATATCCGTCGTCATTAGCATTACCAGTGTAAGAATAAACATTTATCACATTTTTAATATTTAAAAGGTTAGAAACTTCAAGATAAACATTGAGGTATCCATATTTTTCTTTTGTTCCATCTTCTTTTTTGTCAGCAAGCATGATCCTGATATCTCTGTCCATACGCATATTGATAGAAGTTCTCCATGGTTTGCGAGAACCATTTAAAGATCCAACTACAGCTCCACTAACTGGTCTATTTCTCTTAGTGTAAGGAGACCCAGATCCACTATTGATAACAAAATTAACACCCGTGTTCGCAAAAATGCTTTTGCCTGCAATTTTTGGTCCGTTATATGGTGTGCCAGATACTTTGCCACCATAGCGATAGTCGACAGTAATTGCCATATTGTGACGTTGGTCGAAATCGAGTGGAATAGTAGTTCTTAAGTTTGGTTTGTCAGATTTAACGATAGCTGCTCCTGATTCAAAACTAGAACCTGTACCGTTTGCAAATTGTAAGGTGTAAGATGCTCTCAAGGTAATATTACCTGTTCTTCTCATATCATAAGTTACTCCAAAACCTTTTACTGTTCCAAAGTCGATATTACCATAAGTATAATAGTTTACTGGATAAGCGCCATAAACTGCAATTGCTTGCTGCATATCACGCATTTCACGGTAAAAAGCAGATAGTTTAAGAGCCGAAGTATTACCTAATTTTTGTTGGAAACCAAGCTCGTAGTCAATAGTTTTTTCTGTCTGAAGATTTGGATTGTTAATCAAATCGCTGTTTAACTGACGAATATATAAATATTCAATTGGATTTAAACGGTTCGAGTAAGAAGGACGTTTTGAAAGAATGTCGTAGTGTGCAAAGAACAAAGCTTCGTCAGAAATTGGGAAAGAGAATGAAATACGAGGCATTACAACTATTTGTGGTTTGTAATCTTCAAATGCCGAAGTATTTAATTCTGCCGATGGATCTAGAAGATATGGAGCTATTCCATTTGCAGATGCAATAGCATTTGGGTTTTCAACTTCTGTACCACTTGCATTGTACCAAACATTGCCAACACGATAACCGTTAATTGCTGTAGGATTACTTAAATCGTTAACATAAACAACAGCATTGTCCGGAATATTTGCAGGAACATAAGAACCAGCAATAAGACCTCTTTCGTCAGAATCACCTACAGTGTAAGCTTCGTGCAATAAATACTGGTCTTTTAATACCATCTGGTTAGCATCGTAACGGTCAACACGTACACCTATATTAAATATAAGATCTTTAAAAGCAAATTTGTCCTGAATATAACCAGCTACGTAGCTAGGCTCAAACGGAGCAATTGGTCGCGTTTTGTAACCGTTTTCATCTGTCTTGTTAAAGAAATCGTCGAATGTTGGTTTGTAAGTGAGTTTGTTTCCTGTGTAATCAAAACCATAGTAACTAACATAAGAACTACCCTGATTGAACAGTTCATCTGCACTAAACCAAGAAATGTCGAAAGTGGAAGGATCATAGGAATCAACATCAATCCAAGTTAAATCGTTTTGTGCTAAACCTAGATAATCTCTAAAGTTTTTATCAAATAATGATTGACCTTCTTCGTTATATAATCTTGGATAGTCAATAGTGTCCATAAAAATTCCTTGTGCATCATAATACACAATAGGGCTATTTACATCTTTTTCAAGTATGTGATTATTTGTTAAGCTGCGAGCTAAGGTCCAAAGTCCAAATGGTGCAAGACTGTAAACATAGTCTTGTCTTTGTTCGAATTCGAAACCTAAACTAATTTCGTGGTCGCCAACGTCGGCAGAACCCGAAGCTGAAACTCTAAATTGAGTTGCTTCTGATTTAGAAAATCCTGTATAAGGGTTTCCAGGACTATTATACATTCCATAAATTGCAGGTGCACCCATACCATTTAATAAACCACCATTAATGATTACACTATTTACATCTTTATAGAAATAATCTTCGAAATAGTCAAAATATTGTTGTGTGTATCTCGCTAAATCTGGATTTAATGTACCTTCTTCAAAATCTTCTATTCTGTAGAAATAAGTTTCTTGTAACCAACCTGTTAGGCCAGTGGTTGTATCGGTTCCCCAAGAGTAATACTTTTCAGGTGTGGTGTTGAATTTTCCAACATAACCATATTCAAAATAGTTGTCGCCATAGTTATCATCGAATTGATTATTTGATGTGCTAGAATAGTCAACCTGAATTGTGTAATACGGATTCTTAATAACAGCTGGTTTTTCAGCGCTTTCATCAGATCTAAACTTCTGAGTTAAACGTCCATAAATTCTCCAGTTATTATAAACATAATTTCCGTTATTGTGAGAATTGAAAAGCTGATTATTGTAATTGTATAATCTTCCAACATTATAATCTAATGTACCACCAAAAGTAAGGTCGAGGTCGCGAATCGGAGAAATATCAATTTTTCCTGCAACGTTAACACCTTTGCTGTCTGCATTAGCTCTGGTTTTGTAATTCTGGAACGAATCTGAATGAAGGTAATCAACATTTTGATAAATGATCGCTCCGTTTTGGCTCTGAACTAAGCGTAGTGGGTTAGTTCTGATAGATTCGAGAACATCTTCGTTTGCTCTCCACTCGCCAACAGCAGATGGACCACCATCCTCGATATAAGAACCTTCGGCAGAGATTAAGAAACCTGCAACAGTTCTTTTACGGTTACTACCTTTTTCGGTAATAGAAAAAATAGGACCGGAAATCATTGCACCTGCAAGGTTGTATCCATAAGGATCGAGATACTGCGAAGTAACGATTTCGGCACCACCGAAGAACTGTGAAGTCGGGCCTTTAGTTGTTAAGCTGATTACACCACCGGTAACGTCACCATAAGCTGCAGGTAAACCACCAGTGATAACTGTAACTTGTTCGATAGCAGATTTAGGAACGGAAGAAGATCCGCGAACCTTAACGCCATCGACATAATATACAGTACCTTCGGAACGAGCACCGCGGATACTACCAACTTCGCCGTCTTCGGAATAAACACCTCCGACAGTGGTAGCAACTGCAGCAGCGGAACGACCGGGCATCTTTGCGATGTCTTCGGAAGTAACTGTTCCCCCTGATTGTGTTTGGTCCTTCGAAATGAGCGGTACCTTATACTCTCTAATTTCAACCTCTGCTAGGATTTCGGCCGAAGCACTCAGCTCAAAATCCTGGAAAGTAATTTTACCACCTGGAATCTGTACATTGGCATACTGCAAAGTTGCATATCCAACATAAGATACCGAAACGGTATATTTACCAGCTGGGATTGGTTTAATACTAAACTTACCGTCGAAGTCAGTCATTCCACCGGTAACTACATTTCCATTTTCTTCAATCGACACGTTCGCAAACGGGATTGGCTCTCCGGTTGCACCGTCTTTTACAGTCCCGTTAAGGGTACCTGCCGACTGGGCGTACAACCCTGCACTTGTAACAAGTGCCATCATAATTATCAGTAATTTACGTAGCATAATAAAGTTTTACTTTAACAATACTTAACCCAAATAATAAAAACTGTAAATATAGAACAGTTTTAATTAATGACCAAATGATTTATTCGCAAAAATTTAACTTTTTTTTAAAGATATACATAACTGTCTCTAATTAAGATAAATAACATTTTTTTATTCCCTCGTGTACTTAGCTTGCTTTTTCGATTTTTTCATTCGCTTAAAAGTTCGCTTTCCATCCACTAAATCTTTACCACCTCCATTAATTAATTTATTGTGTTTTCGTACAGCTTTTTTATGTAAGCGGTAATCACGTTTTTCTTGCTTGGCCTCTTTTTTTTGCTGTGCTTTCTCGATTCTCATAACACTCCGCTCTTCTGGCGAAGGGCGGTAATGCTTTGATTTTTGCTTTTTCATGTACTTTTCGTTGTCGATGCTACGACCATTTTGAGAAAAAAGCTGTGTGGACAATAAAATGATAAGACTTAGTGTTATCAGTTTGAAAAAATTAGATAAATTTGTCATAAAAATCAATAAAAAAAGAAAACAATGAAATTCAATTACTCAAAGATAGCGATTATTTTAATTTTTGCAAGTTTTTTTTCAATATTACCTGCTTGCGATCGCGAAGAAAGAATCCCGTATGTTTATGTTGACTTTGTAGTGTATCTTGACTTGCCAGAATTTACCGAGCTTAAAACTCCTGGAAACTATCTTTATGTTACAGGTGGAGTTCGTGGTATTATTCTTTATTGTGAGTTTACAGATTCTTACAAGGCATACGAAAGAAACTGTCCGTACGAACCTTCAAATGCCAATGCACTTCTTGATGTTGACTCAACAGGATTGTTTTTAGTTTGCCGACACTGCGAATCTAAATTTATGCTTCTCGATGGTTCTGTTATCAACGGACCAACAAAATATCCTTTAATGCAGTATGCCACCTACCTCGAAAGCGGCAATGCGCTGCATGTGTATAATTCTTATTAATACTTCGGTTTAATACTCTACTGCACAGGTGGAGATTGCTTCGCTTCGCTCGCAATGACCTGCTGTCAGTTAACTGCGGTGCAGGTCATTGCGAGCGAAGCGAAGCAATCTGCTTAGGGACTACATATATTAAAACATAATAAAAAGCGACGCGCTTTAGTGCGCATCGCTTTTTATTATAGGTTTTAATATTTTAGTATTTTCATTTCTCCTAGTATCTGTAATGTTCTGGCTTGTAAGGTCCTTCAACTGGAACACCGATATAGTCCGCTTGTTCCTTAGAAAGCTTAGTAAGTTTAACCCCGATTTGTTCTAGGTGCAAACGAGCAACTTCTTCGTCGAGTTGTTTTGATAAGCGGTAAACACCAACTTCGTAATTGTTCTTCCACAAATCGAGTTGAGCTAATGTTTGGTTTGAGAATGAGTTACTCATTACAAACGATGGGTGTCCGGTTGCACAACCAAGATTTACTAAACGACCTTCGGCAAGCATGAAAATTGAAGCTCCACTCTCGAAAGTATATTTGTCAACTTGAGGTTTGATAGTAACTTTCTTTGCACCTGCATACTCGTTAAGTTTGTCAACCTGAATTTCGTTGTCGAAGTGACCAATGTTACAAACGATAGATTGATCTTTCATTTTTTTCATGTGCTCTAGAGTGATAACATCTTTGTTTCCAGTTGTAGTAACATAGATATTACCTTCTGGCAAAGCGTCTTCGATAGTTGCAACTTCGAAACCTTCCATTGCAGCTTGAAGTGCGCAGATTGGATCAATTTCGGTAACGATAACTCTTGCGCCGTATCCTTTCATCGAGCGAGCGCAGCCTTTACCAACATCACCATAACCTAAAACAACCACAACTTTTCCGGCTATCATTACATCGGTAGCACGTTTGATGCCGTCTGCAAGAGATTCGCGGCAACCGTATAGATTATCGAATTTTGATTTTGTAACAGAGTCGTTTACATTAATTGCAGGAACAAGTAATTCGCCTTTTTCCATCATCTGGTACAAACGGTGAACACCGGTTGTAGTTTCTTCCGAAACACCTTTAAGCTCATTAATTACTCTTGTCCATTTTGTATTGTCAACAGCTAAAACTTTTTTCAAAGTTTCGAGTACGATTTTTTCTTCGTGACTGCCTGGAGTAACATTAAGAATTGAAGCATCTTTTTCTGCAAAAAATCCTTTGTGAACAAGAAGACTAGCATCGCCACCATCGTCAACAATAAGATTTGGACCGAAATTGCCAGGGAAAGTTAGTGCTTGTAGTGTACACCACCAATATTCTTCGAGAGTTTCACCTTTCCAAGCATAAACTGGAATTCCAGCAGCAGCAATTGCAGCAGCAGCATGATCCTGAGTAGAGAAAATATTACAACTTGCCCATCTTACATCGGCACCAAGCTCTTTTAGTGTTTCGATAAGTACAGCAGTTTGGATGGTCATGTGTAACGAACCAGTAATGCGCGCACCTTTAAGTGGCTTTTCAGCCGAGTATTTTCTGCGGATACTCATAAGTCCGGGCATCTCCATTTCTGCTATTTCGATTTCCTTGCGACCCCAGTCGGCAAGTTTAATGTCTGCTACTTTGTAAGGTAATGTGCTGAATAATTCTTCCATTATATTAATTATTAATTATGTTATTAAATCGGAACAAAATTACTTTGTTTTTGTTGAAATCACAAATTTTCGTCAAAATAAGCAATTGTTTTTTTCTTATCTGCATCAAGTTGTCTTATCAAATCGTGCTTGTCGGCAAATTTAACTTCATCACGAAGTTTAACTAAAAATTCAATTTCGACATTTGAATTATATAAATCTCCGTCAAAATCGGGAATGTGAAACTCTATGCTTTTTTCTTTACCATCGAACGTGGGGCGAGTCCCTATGTTTAGCATCGCAGGATAATTGTTGTTGCCAATATAAGCTTTGATAATGTAAACACCGTTTGCGGGTAAAATTTTATCCGAATCGTAATTTCCAACATTTGCAGTAGGAAAGCCAATGGTTCTGCCTATTCGGTAGCCCGAAACAATCTGTCCTTTTAAACGATAATTGTAACCTAGCATTCCTGCTGCATTGTCAACATTCCCGCTTTGAAGGCATTTACGAATTTGAGACGAATTGATATTGTTAAATTCTTCGGTTTCAAATTTTGATAATCTTTTAACTGGAACTGCAAGCTCGCTATCGGGAACTAATGGTAGGTTTTTATTGCCAAAGCTATTGTTATAACCCATTAATAATGATGAGCATGATAATTTTTCGTGCAAAATAGTTTGTGCAAAATCGAAATTCGACATCGCAGCTATTTCTTTATTAAAAGGTAAAATTAAGAGATTTTTCACTCCCGCTTTTTCGAGTACAAATGTTTTTTCTTCGAGAGTGTTTAATAAACTAACCTGTTTGCCAAAAACCACAGCCGGGTGCGGCCAAAGCGTAATAATAAGGTCTTCGCAGCTTATTTCTTTTGCATGTTCCGAAAGCTTATTAAGTAAATATAAATGTCCTTTATGAACTCCGTCAAAAAAACCAATGCTGGCAACGCAATTCTTTGGAATATTTTCGTTTATATTTGTAAAAACTTTCAAAACAATTTTTTTTGCAAAAGTATAAAATGAAAATTAAAAATTCATATTCATTTCTTAAAACCATAAAATTAGTGTGGTTTATTTGCTCAGTTCTTGTTATTTCAACAGTTTCGTGTGATAATGCAAAGGATGGAGTTGTAACGATTACAGGTAAAATCGAAAATGCACAGTCAAAGACAATATATTTGGAATTACTTTCACCGGGAAATATTCAGACTGTTGCTGAAGTCGTCATTGATGATAATGGTACTTTCGAAATTTTGGCCGACACTCTGGTTAATAGTTTTTATCGTCTTAAGCTGGATGATAAAAATATGATTTATCTTCGTTTGGAGTTGGGCGACGAAATTGAGATTGAAGCGGAGTATCCTGGAATAGCGGGCAATTACACAATCTCTGGTTCTGATGATTGTAAACTGCTTAGGGAAATGAACTTACATCTTTTGGAAAGCACCGCCAGATTAAACGACATGAATACTCAGATTGTTGAAGCTAGAAAAATCCCAGGATATAATTCCGATTCACTTTTTATTGCAATAAACGCCGAAGCTCGTGTTATGTACGATGCCGATCGCGAATATTTAAAGGGTTTTATCAGCAAAAATCACAAATCGGCAGTTATTTACATGGCACTTTATCAGTATGTTAGCATTTCGCCTGTACTTATGATTTCATCAGATCTCGAAACTTTTGAATATGCCCTGGGTGAATTGAAAAAATATCATCCGGACCTAGAGCAGACAGCATTGCTTGAGTCAGAAGTGTCGAAAGAAAAGCTTCGCCAGCAGCAAATGAGTCGCGATTATGTGCAGCTTAGACCCGGAGTAGAAGCTCCCGATTTTGTGTTAGAAGATGCATTTTCAATGAAGAAGAGCCTATCGTCATTGCGTGGGAAAAATGTGGTTCTTGCTTTTTGGTCTTCGTGGAATAAGCCATCTTCGCAAACTGCTGCAAAGCTTTTAAAAATGTGTGACGAAACTGGAGCTAAACTTGTACTGATTTCGCTCGACACTCAAAAAGAAAACTGGCTTAGTGCAATTAAATCTTATGGCTTAAGCTCTGCAACAAATTTGTGCGATTTTAAATCGTGGGAGAGCTCTGTTTTAAAAATTTATGGTATCAAAAGTCTGCCAACAGCAATTCTAATAAACTCGGATGGGTTGATCGAACTTATGACACAAGATCCCGATGATATAAAAGTTGGACTTAACGAATTGAAAAAGTAGGTGAAAATTTTCATGAAAATATTATCATTTTTAATGTCGCTCGCTCGAACACCGCTCGCTCGGATTTGCAATCCGAGTGATATTATAATTAAACCTCGTCTTAAAATTTTCACAATTATTTTATCACTTTTCCCTATCACCATTTTCGCCCAACCCAATAATTACTTTCAACAGCAAGTAAATCATAAAATCTATGTTGAGCTAGAGCCTATTACCAAATCGCTAAATGCATTTATCGAAACCGAGTATATCAATAATTCGCCCGACACTCTGTTTTACATCTATTATCACCTTTGGCCAGATGCATATCGCGATAATAACTCAGAATTTGCAAAACAGCAATTATTACTTGGCCGAACAGATTTCTATTATTCTAATCCTTGGCAGCGTGGCTATATCGATAGCTTAGATTTTAAAGTTGATGGTAATTCTGCAAGTTTGGAAGCGACAGACTTTGGAAGCGACGTTAAATTGCTGATTTTACCACAAAAACTCTGTCCTGGCGATACAGCCTTAATTTCAACGCCATTTTATGTTAAAATCCCACAAATGTTTAGCCGACTTGGTTACGATCAATCAACATTTTGCCTAACACAATGGTATCCCAAACCTGCAGTTTACGACAAATTTGGATGGCACCCAATGCCATATCTTGACATGGGTGAGTTTTACTCCGAATTTGGATATTTTGATGTCGAAATTACTGTTCCTGATAATTATATTGTTGCATCGGGCGCTGATCTTAAAACAAAAAGCGAGCTAATGCGTCTCGAAGATTATTCTCTCGAGTGCGAAAAGGCAAAGTACAAGGGGAATGTGAGGTCATTTGGAGATCCAAATAAAACAAAAACGATTGTTTACCAAGGCCATAATATGCACGATTTTGCATGGTTTGCTTCGCCCGATTTTGTTGTTCAACTCGAATATTTTATTCCGTTCGAGGGTGGCCATTCGGTTATTTGTCAAACATTTTATAATAAAAATAGTCACGAAGTTTGGAAGAATTCTCTCACTTACATAAAGCAGTCGCTAAGTTTTTATTCAGAACATATTGGCCCATACCCATATAACAATTGTGTTGTGGTCGAAGGTCCACTAAGTGCAGGAGGAGGAATGGAGTATCCGGGGATTACTGTAGTTACTGCTTCTAATGCTGGAGGACTTGAAAATGTGGCTATTCACGAAATTGGACATAACTGGTTTTATGGAATACTTGCAAGCAACGAACGCAACAATCCGTGGATTGATGAGGGTTTTACCTCATATTACGAATGTCGATACATGGATTTTTACCATCCCAACGAGGGCATTTTTGGCAGAATAAACGAAAATGCCAAAGGAATGGGAGGAATAAATGCTATGCCCGAAAGATTTGTTCGCGGGATTACATGGATGTATCTGGTTAAAGAAAATTTAGATCAATCATCCTTGATAAGC
>JAQVGK010000024.1 GCA_028696755.1 Bacteroidales bacterium
ATTCATAAAAAACAGAAGAAATAAATTAATTATTAAAACGCAAACAGATATGGAAACTAAAACAATTAAAGTAGAAGGCATGACCTGCAATCATTGCAAGGCCAACGTCGAAAAAAACTTACAAATGCTCGATTTTGTAAAAACTGCAACAGTAAACCTTTCCGACAAATCGGTAACACTCGAAGGAGATAACTTGGATATGGGAAAAATTAAAGAAACCATTGATGGCCTGGGGTATAAGAGTTTGTAAATACTAAATGCTTTTTACCTTTGTCTCACTTGGATTTTCTAATTAGAGTGATTTTGCAATCTAAACTGAAAACAGCACCCAAATAAATTACCGCACAAACCCTACACTTCACTCACTTTCTTCATTAAATTAACTCCAATAGCACAATTAGCACATTTTTGTTTACTGCAATACTCTTTTCTAAGATGCAGCAAAGCCTGCGACTCGAATGCATTTGATGCTGATATGCCAGCATTTTTCCAGATTCTTATTTCGCGGTTATCTTCGGCTTTGAGATTGCTAAGTTTTGTGATAATATTATCGTGAATTTCTTCTGTGCGATATTTACTAAAATAGAAAAAAGCAAAAGGAGCGAGCGTGTTGATAAAAATCAAATCGCGTGTATCTTTTCCTAGTTGGCATAATAGCTTTTCGGATTTAACACCAAAAGAAAAGTGATTTTGCCAATAATTAGAAACTTTAAAATCGAGAAGCTTTTCTGCATTAGCAATTAATTCTGGATTTGTAAGCGAATCAATAAGGTTTGAAAATGATGGTAAAATTGAAGAAAATTGTGCAATTCGTTGTGTTGGAAAATTTGATGGTCGCATTCGGGATTTTTTCCAGATTATTACTGGCAATGGTTTTAGAATGTGCTTTTTTGCAAGAAATAGGTATTCACGTTTCAAGAGTTCGGAATATTCATCAACTGTTTCATTTAGAAATCCAGCTTGACCGTATAGCAAGGCTTCTATTTTTAAATTGTCGTTTAAATATTTTTGCAAAAGATTTAGTGGCGTTGCCAACGCAAGCGATTCGAACGCATCAGCATTAATCCCAAATCCAAAGCTGCGAGCAAGGCTAACATATAGCGTCTCGTTAATATCGCCTGCGGTTTTTTCGGAGATTTGCTCCAAATAGGTTGTTTTTGTCTCAAGTCTTTCAATAGCCATCCTTTCCAACCACATTCTTAAAACAAAATCATCGACAAATTCTAAATAATCGGAACAGGGGATATCTTTTTCATTGTTTTTGATCTCTGCATATTTATTATATACTGTATGAGGGAATTTCATTTCCCAAGTTGGAATCTCGCTTCCATCTGGCAAATAAACCGCTTTATCGTGATTAAAAACTATGTGTAGAATGACATTGCCGTAAGCCAAATTGCGATCGTGATTATGTTTGTACCAATCGGATGAATTTATGTGGATTTCGGCATTCCCCACCCATAATGTTTCACCAATTCGAATTTTGGAATTGAAAAAATCGGGTCCTGAGTTATGATTATGAAATCCAGTATCTAGAATTTCGATTTTATCTTTCGTGGTTGTAAACTCAAAATCCTTATCCCAAAGCCTGTTTCGGAAAATAAAATGTAAAAACTCTTCGTTCATGTAATTGGTTTGCATCAAAATTATAAATTTGATTCGTGCATTTTTCTATTGTTGATAATTTTTTTGTATTTTTGATTGTTTCAAAATAATTTGTTTCTGTTGTATTGTTAAAACCACAGTCATGAAAAACAACGTTTGGATATTTTTCGTTCTTGCAGGACTTTTTGTTGCTTTTGCAATTGTTTCGCTATTAGTGTATTTTACTGATGGAAAAAATGCGAGGCTTTTGAAGCGAAAGTTAGCAATTGGAGCCTCAATAATTGCACTTACTGGAGTTTTTAATGGATGCCGACCTGTAGTAACTTGTTACGAAGTGGTCGTCGAACCAGTTTTTACCTGCACCGATTCTGTTGACACAGATGGTAATATCGTTATCAAACAAAGTGATACCGAAATTGCTTTTGACTGCGAATTTATGTACTACGAAACTGTAACATATCGATTGGTAAAGTCAGGAAATGTTGCAGCAACAGATTCTTGTGTAGTTATGTTTGGAGACCAAAAGGCTAGATTGATGGTTAATTTGCCTGAAGCTATGGCAATAGGTGATTATGATCTTAAGTTGTATTATTATAGCCTAGCTGATCTAAAAGACGATTCTACTCCTTTTAAACAATTTAATGTAAAAATAATTAATGATGGAGAATAAAAATATTATTTGGCTTGTTGCGATTCCAGTAACTATTGTTTTTGCAGTGGTTTCAATTCTATTATGGTTTTTCGGTGGAAATAATAAGTATCTTGTTAGTAAAAAGCTTAAACTAGGAGCACTTATTATTGGTATTACTGGTGTTATGGGAGGATGTCGCCCTCCTGTTGTTACTTGTTATAAACCAGCAATGATTCCGCAGGTTGTACCAGAACAGCAATTTGTTGAAGGCAAGATTGTTATTGAAACTGGTTTCGAAAGTTTGGATTTCTCTTGTAATATGCTCTATGATGATTATATTTCGTGGAAAATATTAAAAAATGACAAAATTATTGAGCTTGGAAATTGTGTAGTAAATAAGACTGATACAGGAACAAAATTGTATGTTGACCCAACTATTGATTTAGAAGAAGGGATTTATAAGTTAGGTTTGTTTAATGGAAAGCTTGAAAATCTTGGTGAATCTCAGATTCCATTTAAGGAATTTGAATTTGAAGTAATTAAAAAATGAAGTCTAAAAGGTTGATTAAAGCCGAAGAACTTTTTAATAGTATTAGTCATGGAGTAGGAGTGATGGTAGCTATCGCTGCTCTAGTTCTGCTAGTGGTTTTTGCATCAATTGAAGGAAATCCATGGAAAATTGTAAGTTTTAGTGTTTTTGGATCATCACTAATTGCCGTTTTTATCTCTTCAACTCTTTTTCATGGAACTAAGAATCTGCGGAAGAAATCGCGCCGTAACCTTCTCGACCACAGCATGATTTACATTCTAATTGCCGGAACTTATACCCCGATAACTTTAGTTACATTACGTGGAGCATTTGGCTGGACAATTTTTGGAGTAATCTGGGGTCTGGCTATTGTTGGAGTTATTTACAAGTTGTTTTTTTATAAAGGCGGTAGCTTTGAACGAAAACTTTCTGCCTGGCTATATGTTGCAATGGGATGGCTGATAATTATTGCTATCGTTCCGTTAATTAAAAACGCATCAGCAATTACTTTATGGTTTTTACTTGCTGGATGTTTGAGTTATTGTGCAGGAGTTGCTTTCTATCTAATTAAGCGAATTCCATTTGGACATGGGATTTGGCATTTGACAATTTTAGCAGCTGCGGTTTGTCATTTTTTTGCGTTTTTGTTTATGGTGGTGTAAAAAAAAAGCCCTCCGAAGAGAGCTTTTTCTAATTTATAGTTTAAAATTCGTATAGGTCATATGAGTCATAAACAAACACTTTGTGATAATCTTCACCTTCAGTAATTGTGAAGTCATAGTTAGTCCATGTGCTGAAAACCATATCTTTTTTGTTGTCAACGCCGATTGTCTGCTCAGCAACAAATTCAACAAGAGTTACTTCAACTGGAACATTGTTGAATTTTACAGCAGGTAATTGAACTGTAAATTCACCGTCAACAACAGGAACTTCATATTGTAATACTTGGTAAGTATAACCAGCTATTGGAGCTGCACAAAGATCTCTAGAATCAATGCGGAAGATAATTTTAGCAATATTTGGAGCTTTTTCAATACCAGCATTGGTTAAGTCGAGTTGAGTTAAAACTTGACCAGTAACAGTTACTTTCTGTAGTGGTTCTGGAACGTATTCGTCTTCTTTACAACCTGAGAACACTAACAACATGCCTAAAGAGGCTATTAACATGATTGAAATAATATTTTTCATAACATTAAAATTTTAAATTATTACTCTTTTTCATTAAATACTAAAAATGGAACATAATAAATAACGATCCTGATGTGAAGTTGTCGATTCCAACAAAAGTGTCATTAGCTACTTTGGTTGTTTCAACTTCTACTTCTTGACCAGTCCAACGTTCAACAGTAGTGTAACCACCATCTCTGTCAATGTTAAATCCGAGACCCATTTCACCGCCTAAAGAAATTTTTGGAGCGAAGAAATACTCAACGCCAATAACACCACGAAGTGTAAGACCAAATGAGTTGTTGTTGTAATTTGCAAGTGTTCTTTCGCTACCAGTTACTTGTGCGTTAAGACCGAAATCGTACCAAGTTGGTGAGTTAAACTGGGTAGTAATAGCATTACCATACTTGAAAGTTTCTTTCCAACTGTTGTAGTTGATGAAAGCACCACCACCATAATAACCCTGAACTCTTCCTTTACCACGATACATCAGATAATCACCACCAACACCAATGTTAGTAGAATTAAAAGTGTACACATCAGAAACCTGCATCATTGGATCCATGATTTCTTGATCCATTGTTACAAACTCCTGATCCATCCAATTTTTGTGACCTAATCTGACAGCACCTCTGATAGCAACTTGATCATCAAGATAGTATTTTACATAAATGGTGTTAGCATTGTAAATACCGTTGATGAATTCAAATGCAGTGTTGTTGCCGCCTGCAAATCCGTTAAATAAATCCCCAAAATAGCCAAGTACAGGCATAGCGTCGATACCTAAAGCCATTTCGCCCGATTCGGGTAAAATAGGTTCGCCACGCTTCGACAGCATGTCAACCTCTTGCGCCATCAATCCTGCTGACAGAAATAACGCACAAATCAAAATAGTTAATTGTTTCATAATCGAAAGGCATTAATTAAACATAATTTTATCACCACAAATATAGGTTAATTTTTATAATTAAAAGAATTTAAACTGTTTTTTATCATTTATGTTTAAAAATCAATGCGAAATTTTACCATAAGGTTTTGCAGAGGATTTTATATAAAACTGTTCTGATGAACTTTTGAGGGAATTTTGTGGCGTTCAAGATTTGGGAAAAAAATAACAAAAAAAACTGCCCTGAAACAGAGCAGTTCGAAGAAAATATTTTTAAGAAATACTAACGTTTGTGACGTGGTTCGTCAGAAACTGTTAATTTTTTTCTGCCTTTTGCTCTTCTTGATGCTAAGACCTTGCGTCCTTCAGCAGTTGACATTCTTTCTCTGAATCCGTGTTTGTTTCTTCTTTTTCTGTTAGAAGGCTGAAATGTCCTTTTCATTTTAATATCTTTTTATATGTTATAAATTTTTCCAAATCGGACTGCAAAAATAGTCTTTTTCTTTTTTATTCAAAAACTTTTTTCACTTTTTTTTATTAACAGGCAGATAAATAATCTTTTTTGTCTCAAAGTACTCGTAATCAAAGAATTCTTGAATGTCGTAAATCTGAAAATTGTTAAAAGATTTTAGCTCATTTTCAAAATCTCCGCCCTTTAGATAGATTATTCCTTGTGAATTATGCTCTGTTTTCTTAAGAATGATATTTCGAACTAGCATAAAAAAGTCGTAGAATGAAGTTACCGCTCTACTGACTACGAAGTCATACTTTTCCGGGAGGCTTTCGGCTCTTGCATTTATTCCGTTTACGTTCTCTAGTTTAAGATCTTTTGCTATTTCTTTAACAACCATAATTTTTTTACCGATGCTATCCACTAAATCAAATTGTGTGTGTGGAAACATTATTGCTAAAGGAATTCCAGGAAAACCACCACCAGTACCAATGTCGGCAACGCAGTGCTTCTTGTTAAATTCAAATTTCTTCGCAATAGAAAGAGAATGTAAAATATGATTAGTAAAAAGATTATCGATATCTTTTCGGCTCACGCAATTTACCTTGTTATTCCACTCAGGAAAGATACTTGCAAGCGTTTTAAACTGATTTATTTGATTTTCGGATAAATCCGGAAAATGCTGGAGTAAGATCTGTTCCATTAAATTTTTTCACCTTTGCTTAATAATAATGGAGCGAGTAATTCTCGGGCTCTAAACAACTGTGCTTTAACTGTTCCTAAAGGTAATTGCATTTCTTCGGCAATTTCTTCGTAAGAGAATTCTTGATAGTATCTTAACTCAATAAGCCTTGCATATCTTGGCTTAAGAGTTTTTATCATATCTCTTAATTCAGCTGCTTTTTGTTCTTTTATTACCAAATCTTCGGGACTAAGATTTGAAGATGTGAAGTTTGGATTATCGGGATCATGAAAATCAACTCCTGAATCGTAGGATTGCGGACGAATTTTTTTCTTGCGAACAAAATCAATACAATTATTTATTGCAATTCGGAACAACCATGTGCTAAAAGCATAAACTGGAGTATATTGCGAAAGATTGTTGAATGCTTTGGCAAAAGTCTCCATCATGAGGTCTTCTGCATCATTTTCGTTACCAATTTTTTTCAACAATAAGAAGTAAATGGAATCCTGATAACGATCCAATAATTCGGCATAGGCTTTCTCTTCGCCCTTAAGTGCAAGTTCAATAATCTCTATATCTCTGGTTGCTTTTGCCGAAAAACCGCTGCGTTCTACCATTCTTTGTTGTTGTAAATCAGTAATTTATAAATAAATAAACTTCCGTAAAAAAACGGTGCAAAGATATCAAAAATAATGATATGAAAAACAGGAAGCGGATTTTTAATATTGCGACCAAATTGTTTTACTTTTAAAACTACCATAAATAATCTAATTAAATATGCTAAAAAGATGTATGGGCAAAGTATTGTAAATATGCTTGCAAAGACCGAGATTAAAAGAATGCTGCGACTTATTAATTCGCCTCCTGAAAGGAATTTGGCAGCAAGACTATATTTTACCGAGCTTGAAATGTGCCTCGACTTTTGTTTGTAAAACCCAGATAATGTATTTTTTGCTGTACTTAATGTAATTGCATTTTCATCAAAACATACAGATGTATTTTCATTATTTCCAGCATTTAGTACAAATAAGTCATCGTCGCCCGATAAAATGTCGATGTGTTTGTCAAATCCCGAGTTTTTTTTCCAAAGAGATTTTGTATAAGCCAGATTTCTGCCAACACCCATATAAGGACGACCGACATAAGCAGCTGCAGAATACTGGATGGCGATAATATGAGCATCGTAGCGGATAAATGAGTTTAAAATTCTAGGTTCTTTTTCGTAAAGTCCAGCGCCTAAAATTAGTTGTTTGGTGTCGGAAAAATTTTTAGTCATCAATTTAATCCAATCTTTAGTAACTGGCTTACAATCAGCATCAATAAATAACAGATATTCGTATTTGGAATGTTTAATAGCATTTGATAATGCATATTTTTTACCTTTTTCTGTTATTGAATTTTCGATAATAATTAGATTGTTGTATTGATTTTTGTACGCTTCTAGGATTTGTCTGCTATTATCTGTTGTTTGATCAAGTGTGACAATTACCTCAAATTTAGGATAATCTTGTTCTAGAATCGAAGATAGGTTCTTTTCAAGTTCTGCAGATGCATTACGGGCTGCTATTATTACACTTACCGGAAAATGAGAGTGGATGTTATTAGCTGTGTTTTGCTTTCTCTTTCTGAAAAGTATGAGATGAAAGTATATTTGAACGGACATTGAAATTGTGAATACAATTAAAACTGCTATTTCAAATCCGTTCATGCTTGTTTATTTAATTTTTTTTGCTTCTTCCCAAATCTCGTTCATCTCGTCAAGACTCATGTTTTTAAGGTCTTTGCCTTGCGAAATGGTTTTTTCTTCGAGATAATTGAAGCGCTTGATAAACTTAGCATTTGTTTTCTCGAGAGCGTTTTCGGGATTGATATTGTACAAGCGTGCGGCATTAATAACTGAAAATAGAAAATCACCGAATTCTTGCTCGGTTTTTGCTTCATTACCATTTTTTATTTCAGTTTGCAACTCGTTAAATTCCTCTAAAACCTTTTCCCAAACTTGTTCTTTTTCATCCCAGTCGAATCCAACGCCGCGAGCTTTATCTTGAATGCGGTGAGCTTTTATCATTGCAGGCATGGCTTCGGGAATCCCACCTAAAACAGTTTTTTTCTTACCTTCTTTAAGTTTTAGTCTTTCCCAGTTTTCTTCAACATCTTTTGCTGTTTGCACTTTTACATCTCCAAAAATGTGTGGATGGCGGAAAATCAATTTTTCATTAATACCTTTTATCACATCATAAATGTCGAATGCACCAGTTTCCTGACCGATTTTAGCGTAAAAAACAATATGTAGAAGAATGTCGCCAAGCTCTTTTTTAATTTCATTACTGTCTTCTTTTGCAACGGCATCGGCTAGTTCGTAAACTTCTTCGATACTTAATGTGCGTAAGGATTCATTGGTTTGTTTACTGTCCCAAGGGCATTTTTCCCTTAGTTCGTCCAATATATCGAGTAGCCGTTTAAATTCTGAAAGTCTTCTGTCCATATAAAAAAAATGAGGCATTTAATCTGCCTCAAAAGTATAAAAATTATTTTATAAACTGATATTATACCAATCCAGCGAATCCCATAAATGCAAGAGCTAAAATACCAGCAACAACTAAAGCTGAAGGAACGCCTTTCATTCCATTTGGAATAGGAAGTTTGTCCATTTGCTCTCTAATACCAGCAAAAATTACCAATGCAAGTAAGAACCCTAAAGATGTTCCAACAGCAAAAATAACACTCTGCATTAGATCATAATTCTTTTGAATTACGATAATTGCAACACCAAGGATTGCGCAGTTTGTGGTAATCAATGGAAGGAAAACTCCCAATGCCTGATAAAGTGCAGGAGAGATTTTTTTAAGGATAATTTCAACCATCTGAACCAAAGCTGCAATAACGAGAATAAATGCGATTGTCTGCATATATTGAATCTCGAGAGCATTTAAAATATAGGTTTGAATGAGCCAGGTAACAATAGTTGCAAGAGTCATTACAAAAAGAACAGCACCACCCATTCCGACCGAAGTTTTTACTTTACCTGAAACTCCAAGAAACGGACAAATTCCAAGGAACTGTGCAAGTACAATATTATTTACAAATATCGCTGCTATTATTATAATAATGTATTCCATAATATAAATTTTAATTTGTTAGCTTATTTGTTAATTTTTTTCATTATTGCAATAAGGTATGCAAGTCCAAAGAATGCTCCAGGGGCAAGAACGAAAACTAAAATTCCGTCGGTTTGGATAAATTTGTGACCAAATAGTGCATAGCTTCCCAATAATTCTCTTACACCTCCTAGTAAAGTTAGTGCGAATGCAAAACCGAGTCCCATTCCAAGGCCATCGATAAGTGATGAGAATACTGTGTTTTTAGATGCAAATGCTTCGGCTCTACCAAGTACGATACAGTTTACAACAATAAGAGGAATAAACAATCCAAGCGAAGCATATAACGCAGGAACATAAGCAGCCATAGCAAGATCGATAATTGTAACAAACGAGGCAATAATTACGATAAAAGATGGTATGCGAACTTTATCTGGAATAAGATTTTTAATTAAAGCAATAACTACGTTTGAGCCAACAAGAACAAATGTTGTTGCTAATCCCATCCCTAAACCGTTTATTGCACTGGTTGTTACACCAAGAGTCGGACAGCATCCTAACAGGAGGATAAAAACAGGGTTTTCTTTGATAAAACCTTTGGTAAAATTTTTCCAATTATTCATTATTCGTTTCCTCCATCTTTAGATTCAACATTATTGGTTGTACTGTCGCTTGTTTGAGCAGTGCCTGCAGATTCCATATATGCAGTGTATGCTCTGGTTAAAGCGTCACAATATGCTCTCGAACTTATTGTAGCTGCAGTAATTGCATCAACGCTTCCGCCGTCTTTCTTAACTTTTAGGATAAACTCTTTTGGGTCTTTACCTTTGAATTGTTCGTTCCATGGATTTACGTCCTTATTAGTTTTATCGCCCAAGCCAGGAGTTTCTTTGTGCTCGAGTACATTTGAGTCAATAATTTTACCTTCTTTATCAAAGCCAACCATAACAGTAATTAATCCTCCAAAACCATTGTTCGAGAAAGTCTTTACGGCAGTTCCGATAATTTCATCATTAACTTTAACGCTATAAAATGTTAACTCGCCACCATCGGCAGAAACTGATTTTTCTTCTATTGTGCCTTTATCTGCACCAGGAACCACAATGTTGATTGCAGCTTTCAGTTTATCGTCTTTGGCTTTTTGAATTGGGTCTTTTGTAATGTTGTAAACATAGCCAAGTGCCACAGATGCAACTGCTGTAATCACAAACAGCGTAAGCACCATATTTATAAATGAAGATTCTTTCTTTGCCATAGTTTTACTTTTTAATTGTTTCGCCAAAACGTTTTGGTTTTGCCCAGTTATTAATTAAAGGTACCACTGCATTCATGATAAGGATTGCAAATGACATTCCTTCGGGATAAGCACCCCAAACCCTGATAAGAATTGTAATTACGCCAATTCCCAATCCATATATCAACATTCCTTTCTTTGTCATCGGCGATGTAACCATATCGGTTGCCATAAAGATTGCACCAAGCATCATACCACCAGTAAGCATGTGGAACATCGGATCGGCATATTTGCTTGGGTCGATTCCCCAGAGAATACCTGAGAAAATTGCAGCAGAACCAAGAACTGCAACTGGGATGTGCCAAGTGATGATTTTACGAGAAAGCATGAATATACCTCCGATTAGAAGAGCTAATGCAGAAACTTCTCCTAGCGATCCACCCATCTGACCCATAAACATATCGACGTAGGAGTGAGGCATGGAATCCATTATTGATGAGAAGCTTTCACCGTTTTTTAGCCCTTCTTTAACAATTGCAAGAGGAGTTGCTCCTGTTTGAGCATCGGTAAATGCAAAGTTAAGTACGCTAACTTTTGGCCAAGCTGTCATTTGAACTGGGAACGAAATAAGTAGGAATACACGACCAACCAAAGCTGGATTAAAAGGATTGTTTCCTAATCCACCGAACGACATTTTAGCAATGCCAACCGAAACTAGGGCACCAATAACAATTATCCACCACGGAAGGTTCGACGGAACGTTAAAAGCAAGTAGCATCCCTGTTACTATTGCTGATCCATCAACAACAGTAAGTTTTCCTTTAAGAAATATTTTTTGAATAAGCCACTCAAAAAATACACATGCTGCAATTGCTATCAGGTTTACGCGGATGGCATCAAATCCAAAGTAATAAACCGAAACTAAAAATGCAGGTAGCATTGCAATCACGACTCCATACATGATTTTCTTCACGGAATCCTTTCCGTAATCATGAGGAGACATCGAAACTGTTAATCTGTTTGTAGCCATTTTTATGATTTTTTAGCTCTTAATATTTTATTTAAATTCGCTTTTCCCAATCTGATATAATCGAGAAGTGGTTCGCCTGCAGGACAAGTGTATGCACATGATCCACATTCGATGCAATCGAGAACTCTTTCTTTTTGGAGTTCTTCGTACATTTTTACCACTGCCATATTTTTTACCAGATAAGGCTCTATGCCCATTGGACAAACGCTTACACATCTGCCGCATCTAATACAGTTGAAATGTTCTGGTCGTGAAGCCGAGTTTTCTGGGAAAATTAGTACTCCCGAAGTTCCTTTTGTAACAGGTACAGTATCTGTGCTAACAGATTTACCCATCATTGGGCCACCATTTACAATCTTACCAGTATCTTCGGGTAGTCCGCCTGCTGCTGCAATAAGCATATTTATTGGAGTTCCAATTCTAGCCATAATATTCGAAGGCTTTGCAACCGATTTTCCGGTTACAGTAACCACTCTTTCGAATAATGGCTTGTTTTTCTGAACAGCTTCGTAAACTGCAAATGCAGTACCTACATTCTGTACAACACAGCCTACATCGATAGGTAAGCCACCCGAAGGAACTTCACGATTTAAAATTGCTTTGATTAATTGCTTTTCGCCACCTTGAGGATACATAACCTTAAGTGCATAAACTTCTATCTGACCGTATTTATTTGCTATCTCGGTCATGTGAGCTATTGCATCCGGTTTATTGTTTTCGATACCGATTAAAACCTTTTCGGCTCCAATTGCTTTCTGAATCAGTTTGCATCCAACCATAATTTCGTCTGCTTTTTCTAGCATCAATTGATGATCGGCAGTGAGATATGGTTCACATTCAACAGCATTTATTACTAAATATTTGCATGTTTTTCCGGGAGGAACAGATAGTTTTACATGAGTAGGGAAAGTTGCACCACCAAGTCCAACTATTCCGTTTGCGAGTACTTTAGCTCTGATCTCTTCGGCTGGGATGTCGATGTTGCTGTTTAGTTCGCTGCTACGGTCAATCGATTCTGACCATTCGTCGCCATCAACGTCAATAATTACACAATTTTGCTTGTACCCAGAACTGTCCAAAACCTTATCAATTTTTAGGACTTTGCCCGAAACCGACGAATGTATGTTGGCAGAAACAAAACCAGTGCTTTTAGCAATAAGTTGACCAACCTTAACAGTATCTCCTTTGGCAACAACTGGCTCGGATGGAGCCCCAATATGCTGAGCAATAGGAATGTTTACTTGTTTTGGCAATTCAATGGTTTCTATTTTCTTACCTGCGGAGAATTTATTCTCTTTTGGGTGAACACCACCTTTTGGAAATGTTTTTAACACTTTAGTTATCTCCTATAATTAAGTTAGTATTGTTTTAAGCTGTTGCTTCCTCTGTTGTTTGTTCTACTTTTTCTTTGCGTGGTGGGAAATTTGTTTCCAAAATAGCTCCAGTTGGACATTCGGTTACGCATTTACGGCAAAGTTTGCATTTTTCGTAATCAATGTATGCAAGGAAATTCTCTAATGTAATTGCATCGTAAGCACAAACTTTAACACATTTTCCGCAACCGATACAAGCAGCTTCGCAAGCTCGTTTTGCCTCAGCGCCTTTATCTTTGTTTATGCACGAAACATAAATTCTACGATTCTTTTTGCCCTTGTTTCTTAATTTGATGATGCTCTTTGGACAAGCCTTTACGCAAGCATTACATGCGGTGCATTTTTCTTCGTCAACAATTGGTAGTCCAGATTCTTCATCAATAATTATTGCATCAAATGTACATGCAACAACACAATCGCCAAGACCTAAGCATCCATAAGCACAATCTGTATCTCCACCGTACAGCGAGTGTGCAATTGCACAACTTGATGGACCATCATAAGTACTTGTTTTCTTTCTTTTTTCATGTGATCCATTACATCTTACCACTGCAATCTGTGGTTCTTTCTCGGTTGCTGTCATTCCAAGCGCCGAAGCAATGTTTTTCATAACTTCATTTCCTCCAGCTGGACAAAACATTCCATCAAGAGTTTCTGCCCTAACGCAGGCTTCTGCAAAGCCACGACATCCTGGATAACCACATCCTCCACAGTTTGCACCTGGCGTACATGCCTCGACTTCATCAATTCGTGGATCTTCAATTACTTTGAATTTGTTTGCAACGACATATAAAATTACTGCCAGCAAAACTCCCAAAGCACTTAGTGTAATTAATGTGTAAAGAATTAACTCCATAAAATTAGTCTGTTAAATTTTTTTTAATACTAAAGTTGAATTTCTTTTTTATGTTATTTCTGGTTAAATACAAAATAAAATAATAAGGTACTAAAAGCGATAGAGATAGTAGCGCTGACAAACCATCGTTAAAGTTTAAACTTTTGAAAATTATCAAACTCGACAAAACAACAATGAATGGAAGTAAATAGCCGAGAAAAATAGCTCTTATACCAAGAGATTCTTTAAGCATCACTATAACACTATCGCCGATGCTAAATTGGAAACTACTATCTTTTACTTCGATTGTTTTTTGTGCAGTATCTGCTCCACACACACCTTTAGCATGACACGATGCACAGGCCGACTGAACAAGTAGATCAACATACACAATCCCGTCTTTTATGTCTGAAACAATACCTTTGTGTTCAACAGTATTTTCGTTTTCCATAAACAATGCACTGTAAAAATCAATGCAAAAGTAAAATTTTTGTCAGCTATTTATATGATTTAATAACATAATATTTATGAAGATGTGTAATTTAGAATTGGTTTAAATTGTTGTGAATTGAATAACAATAATAAAAAAGCACCAGCATTTCCGATGCTTAAACTTCAGCGACTATCGAAATTTAAACAACGAGCATATCTCATTATATGGAAGACTTTTACGACATTTATAATTGATTTATTCAAAAATTTACATTCAGCCCTCCGGGCTGTGGTGTATTTGTATTTGCTTACCATTGGCAACAAAAGTCGCCAATGGTTATGGATATTAAGTCCTCCGGACTTTTTGGGCTGCTTTTTAATTTGATGAGATCATTTATTCGGCATTACACATTCAGCCCTCCGGGCTGTGGTGTATTTGTATTTGCTAACCATTGGCAACAGAAGTCGCCAATGGTTATGGATATTAAGTCCTCCGGACTTTTTGGACTGCTTTTTAATTTGATGAGATCATTTATTCGGCATTACACATTCAGCCCTCTGGGCTGTGGTGTATTTGTATTTGCTTACCATTGGCAACAGAAGTCGCCAATGGTTATGGATATTAAGTCCTCCGGACTTTTTGGACTGCTTTTTAATTTGATGAGATCATTTATTCGGCATTACACATTCAGCCCTCCGGGCTGTGGTGTATTTGTATTTGCTAACCATTGGCAACAGAAGTCGCCAATGGTTATGGATATTAAGTCCTCCG
>JAQVGK010000466.1 GCA_028696755.1 Bacteroidales bacterium
GGGTAACCAATATCCGCATCAGGGTTGATTTGCCTGCGCCATTTGGCCCCAAAAGTCCAAACATTCCGTTATCAATCTCGAGGGTAACCTCGCTAAGGGCTCGCTTCCCGTTATCGTAAACTTTGCTAAGGTTGTTAATTGAAATTTTCATTTTTAGTGGGAGAAAGACATCTAGTCAATATATATTTTGTGTAGGTAAGTAAAATATTGGTAAAAAAATGAGCAACATTTATTGCAGCAAAACACAATCCAAAAAATACATATATCAATCAATCATTTCATTATAGTTTGTTGTGTTGCTTTAAAACTGTTCCTTTTCGAATACTTTGTGTTCGGAAACGAACAGGTTGGCACCTCAAATGTAGTGATGTTTTTAACAAAAACGGGTAAGATTGTGCTCGGTGGTATATGATTTAATATCTACTCCTTTTCTTTGTTGAACAAAATCGGGTTTCGAATGCTTTAGATATATTTGTAAAGTTTGCAAAACGGATTGTTTAGCAGATTATTAGGTTTTTCATTGATAAAGTTGCGCTTTATCGAATGCATCAAAAACACACCAACCGTCAAAACCTATGTCGAACCATTTAGTCTCCAACTTTAGCGCATTGGTTGACGATCGGATTACTACGATTAATGCCTCACGGATTAAAGTCATGAGCCCATTTCTTGTGGCTTATGCAGCGTTTATTCTACTAACCGATTTCGTGTTTCAGGGTGTTTGGAGCGATGAGTATTTGCCTTTTTACAGGATTTTAGATGTTGTTTTTGCCGCCATTTCAATCTTTTCAGTGTATTGCTTTTGGATTCCCAAACCAACAAGCTGTTCACACCGAAGATTAATTGTTAGAGGACTTCCGTTCGTAGTTTTGGTTTGGTCGGCAATTATTACCGGGATCGAAGTTAATAACTTAGGTGTATCCACGTTTATCCTTACCCTCCTTGCCATTGTATTTCTTCTCTACATAAATATAAAGCTTTCGCTTTTATACTTTTTAGGCTCAGGAGGAGCACTTTTGCTTTCAATTACCCTT
Source organism: Bacteroidales bacterium (assembly GCA_028696755.1). The sequence goes on from JAQVGK010000466.1 coordinate 1,035, forward strand.
CTTGGACATCTGAACAGAGATGTGATTCCCTTACTTTTCATGTTATTACCTGTGTTTGCTTTTGCCATCCTTATCTCATGGCAAAACCATAAGAATAAGGTCAACGACATCATAAGTACCGAAAAGATTCTGGATCTAAACACGGAGTTACAGCAGATTAAAGACGGGCTCGAGGATGAGGTTGAACACCGCACACACGAACTTCTGATTGCGAAACAGAAGGCCGAGGAGTCCGATAAGCTTAAAACGGCTTTTCTGCAAAACATGTCGCACGAAATACGTACTCCCCTTAACTCCATCTGCGGTTTTTCGGAAATGATTCAAAGCACAGTGCAAGACGAGCAAATTAAAACTTTTTCGAGCATTGTGCTATCGAGCAGCAACCAGCTGCTTAGCATTGTTAACGATATTTTAACTATTTCGGCCATCGAAACGGGTCAGGAGGAACTTAATCTTACCGAGGTTGATATTTGTGATCTGATTTTTCAACTTGAGAAAGTTTTCGTTCAACAGGTAGGAGTTAAGGATGTTGCTGTTTCGGCACATATTCCAAACAATCATCAAAATACTATAATAAAAGCCGATAAAACCAAGCTTCGCCAGGTGTTGAGCAATTTGCTGTCGAATGCCGTAAAGTTTACCCCCTCAGGAAGTATAGCGTTTGGCTTTGTTGAAGAGGGCGAGGAGTTAACTTTCTTTGTAAAGGATACAGGAATAGGAATCGATAAAAACAAGTTTAATGTTATTTTTAGCCGGTTTGCCCAAGCCGACGAGACCATTCAGAGTGTTTTTGGAGGCACGGGCTTGGGCTTGTCAATTAGCAAAGGGTTTGTGGAGCTAATGGGGGGGCGAATTTGGTTGGAATCTGAGGTAGGAAAAGGTACCGATTTTTACTTTACAATACCCTATATCCCTTTGGTTAAGGAGAAAATCGAGGGGTTAGGGTTGATTCATGAAAACCGGAGTAATCAAAATATTTCCATCCTTGTAGCCGAAGACGAGGAGTTTAACTTCTTTTTCCTTAAGGAGCTGCTAACCATGTGGAATTTCAACGTACTACATGCCCGTAACGGACAGGAGACAGTAGAGATGTGCAAGTCTAACTCCAATATCAGGTTAGTGCTTATGGATATTCGAATGCCAGTTATGAATGGCTATGATGCTGCAAAAGAAATAAGGGCAATAAACCCAGATATTCCCATTGTAGCGCAAACGGCATACGCTCTTGTGCACGAAAGGATTAAGTACGGAAACGCTTTCGATGATTATATTACCAAACCCATACCCAAGGAGAAATTGGCCGAACTTTTTCAGCGATTAAAATTGCTTTAGATATACAGCAGTTTGAAATTTTAAGAAAGTAAAGGGCTGGGGGAGCTGAGGGTAGTATAATAAACTAAAATCCCTGTAATCAATATGATTACAGGGATTTATAGTAGCCCCGCCAGGAATCGAACCTGAATCTAAAGTTTAGGAAACTTTCGTTCTATCCATTGAACTACAGGGCCATTTTAAAAAAGATCGAACCAGAATCTAGCGTTTAGTATCCGCTAATCGGCCGACTGTTCATTGAACCCTGCCTGCCGAAGGAAGGTACAGAGCCAATTTTACAGTCGGCAAAAATAAGCCTTTTTTGGGTTTCACACAAATTTAATTTACCGTTCTAGCGATCAGACTATAAAACCAAGTTCTGAGAGACTTGCCCACTTTAAGTTTTGGTCGATGATAGAGTTTTCAGATTTGCTGTCAATGGGCAATGTTTTAGAGTCCTCTTGGAAAAAAGATATAAAAAAACATGCAGAATAACTTACGATTTATTATTTTTATGGCCAAATTAATTTTAAATCGTAACGCAATGGCCGAAAATAAGTATCAGGTCGATGAGGTTGATCAGAAAATATTAGCCTATCTAGTAAAGAATGCACGAATGCCTTTCCTTGAAATTGCCCGCGAGTGCGGAATTTCTGGTGCAGCAATTCATCAGCGTGTGAAAAAAATGGAGGAAGCGGGCATTATTGATGGCTCGCGGATGATTGTTAAACCCAAAGCACTAGGCTACGATGTGTGTGCTTTTGTTGGTGTGCAATTCTCAGCAGCCAATCAGTACGAGGGTGTTGTTGAAGCGCTTCGTCAAATGCAGGAGGTGGTTGAGTGCCACTTCATAACAGGTCAGTTTGCCCTGCTGTTAAAAATATACTGTCGCGATAACGAGCACTTAATGGAGGTGCTGGTTAACACCATTCAAAATATTCCGGGTGTGATGAATACTGAGACTTTTATCTCGCTCGATCAGGCCTTTGAACGTCAGGTTTACGTTAAGGATAAGTGGTTGATTAAGGGTAAGAGCGAGTA
>JAQVGK010000467.1 GCA_028696755.1 Bacteroidales bacterium
CTCATCTGGAAATTTCGCCTGAAAATCAAAAATTGTCATGCTTTTAAACTTTTGCTCCATAATATAAAATTTGATTCCCCAATATTACTACTTTTTTTACTATTCTACAAATGCCTAATTCAATTATAAAAATTATTACAGCTTTAGTTATAAGCCCGAAAATGATCTTCCAGCCTATTATCGCTTAGTTCAAATCGACTTCGATGGAAAAAGAACTGAATTAGCAATTCAACATACCGATTGTTATTCTACGCTGGAATCAAAAATATCTGTAATGCCAAATCCTGCGAGCGAATTTGTGAGCATAGTTTCAGATACCGAATTGATAACCGAAACATACACTTTAACAAATTCAATGGGTCAAGTTGTTATTAGTGGAATTGCAAATGGTTATGAAACAAGAATAAACTTAGAGAAATTAAAACCTGGTATTTATTATATTGTACTACAAGGGAAGAATCAAAGTTTTAGATTAAGTAAGTTTTAGGGTTGGAACTTTCTTGATTGAGTCCCAACTGATGAAAATTGGTTGGGACTTTTTCCCCTCAAATCATTTTACAGTCAACTCGAATGTAAAGAACACTAGACAAATATTTCGTAACACTTATGATATTTCGTATGTTACAATAAAAAACAGCCGATAAAAGTACCAGCTGTTCAATCATTTATAATGCCATTTTTACTGATTCATAATTTTGTATAACTCATCGAGATTTGGAGTAAGAATAATCTCGGTACGTCTGTTTTTAGCTCTTGCTTCTGTTGTTTTTGCAGGATCTACAGGTAAATAAGAGCTACGTCCTGCTGCTGTAAGTCTTTTTGGATCAATTTTAGAGCTACTCAAAAGTATTTTCACAATCGAAGTTGCACGCTTAACACTCAAATCCCAATTATCCTGAATATTACCATTGCCGCCATAAGCAAGATCATCGGTATGACCTTCAATCATAATGTTGATATCAGGGTTATTTTCGAGAACAGCTGCAAGTTTTTGGAGGGCCTGAACCCCCTTTGGATCAACATCCCATTTTCCCGATTTAAACAATAGTTGTTCGTCGAGCGAAACATATACTTTACCATCCTTAAGTGTAACAGTAAGTCCGTTACCTTCGAAACCAACCAAGGCATCAGATACTTTTTTACGAAGTGCATTCATAACAGAATCTTGAGCATCAAGTCTTGCTTGCAATTCCTGCACCTTTGCATTTTTTTCAGCAATTTCCTTTTCCTTTAAATCTATCTGAATTTTCATCGCGTCAAGGTTAGCTCGCTCCTGATTTAATCTTGCCTCAAGAGAACGAAGCTCGTCCTCCTTGCGCTGCAATTCTTCACGAGTCTGCTGCAGCAATGCCATAGCTTTTTGTGTTTCAGCATCAGCTCCTTGTCTTAACTTCTCCTGATTCTCGAGTAAAGTTGCATAAAGATCATTGATTTTATCATATTGAACTGTCAGCGTACGATATGCATTACCTTTAATCATAGTGTCGGTAACCAAAGAATTATGATCAATTTTCATTTTATCAAGTTGTGATTTCAACTCATTATTAGCAGTTGTCAAAGTTTCATTATCCTTTTTAAGGTCATTTCTTTCTGTTTCGCATTGTTCTTTCTTTGCTTTTACATCTTCGAACTGACGTGCAGGTACGCATGAAAACACGATTCCCGCAACCATTATTACCACTGCCGATTTTATTAAATACGATTTTCTCATGGGTTTCTCTTTTAAATTTTGTACAAAAATAATCAACTTAAGCATTCTTTAACAAATCAAGTACAATTTTTATTTACAAAATTATGTTAATTCAGATAATTATGAATAATTGATGTTATTTAGAAGTTTTGATATTTTTTTGAGCACTTAAAAACTAAAATTAGTATTTTTGTTCCGCAATATGATTGACATTAGTAAATATAAGCGACTAAAAGAAATAAATTCTCCCGCAGATCTAAAAAAAGTTGATCTTAGAGAATTGCCAGCAGTGTGCGAAGAACTGAGGTGTTTTATTATCGAATCTGCATCAAAAAACCCTGGTCATTTCGGAGCTAGTCTGGGTGTTGTTGAATTAACAGTTGCTTTGCATTATGCATATAATACTCCTACAGATCAAATAGTTTGGGACGTTGGTCATCAAGCTTATGGACACAAAATATTAACCGGCAGGAGAGATTTATTTTACACAAACAGAAATTATAAAGGGATAAGCGGGTTTCCAAATCCAAAAGAAAGTGAGTTTGATAGTTTTGGGGTTGGACATTCTTCAACAAGCATATCTGCTGCACTTGGTATTGCAAAAGGCGCTGCGCTTTTAAACAAAAAAATAAATACTGTTGCTGTAATTGGAGACGGCTCTTTAACAGGAGGAATGGCTTTTGAGGCTCTTAATAACATGGCAGCATCGGGCGATAATGTTCTTATAATTTTAAACGACAATAAAATTGCAATCGACGAAAGCACAGGAGCACTTAAAGAATATCTTACCGACATTGCAACATCCAAGACATACAACAGAGTTAAGGATGACGTCTGGAATTTCTTAGGAAGAATAAATCGTTTAGGAGCTAACGTTCAAGGCTTTACTCAAAAAATTGATAACGCAATTAAGTCTATTATTATGCGAAACTCAAATCTTTTCGAGTCGCTTAATATCAGATACTTTGGTCCTGTCGATGGTCATGATGTAGTATTGCTAACAAAATTATTTGATGATATTAAATCTATTCCTGGTCCTAAATTATTGCATGTAATTACGAAAAAAGGAAAAGGATTTAAAGCTGCCGAACAGAATCAGACGTTATGGCACGCAGCTCCCGGAAAATTTGATGTAAAGACTGGCGAAATTTTAAGTCCAGACCCCTGTGCCGGAGAACCACAAAAATTTCAGGATATTTTTGGCGATGCAATTGTTGAGTTAGCTCGTAAAAATCCAAAGATTGCAGCAATAACCCCAGCAATGGTAAGCGGATCATCCTTAGGAAAAATTTTATGCGAATTCCCAAATCGTTGTTTTGATGTGGGTATAGCCGAGCAACATGCTGTAACATTTTCGGCAGGATTGGCAAAACAAGGAATGATTCCATATTGCAACATCTACAGTTCTTTTATTCAAAGAGCCTATGATCAAATCATTCATGACGTTGCATTGCAAAATCTTAAAGTAGTTTTTTGCCTGGATAGAGCAGGATTAGTTGGACATGACGGAGCTACTCATCATGGTGCTTACGACATATCGTTTTTGAGATGCATCCCAAATATGGTTATCGCTGCCCCACGCGACGAGTTTCAACTTAGAAATCTTATGTTTACGGCACAACTCGAAAAACACAACTTTCCAATCGCAATAAGATATCCAAGAGGAAAATCAACAAAACCAAAATCCGAAAT
>JAQVGK010000468.1 GCA_028696755.1 Bacteroidales bacterium
ACTATCCATAATTGAAAAATCGTACAATATTACTTTCTCATACAACCCAAGTCAATTTAGTTTCGGTAAAGAGATTTATTTATGTCGCAAGGATGTCTCGATAAACATCGTTTTAAACGAGATCTTAGGCTAGGAGACCGAGTTGCTGATCGAAAACCGTCACATAATTGTTAAACCCGCAAAGCAAGTAGAAACAATCATTAAGTGCAAAACTATAAAAATTTCGGGTACAGTTGAGAATGCTATAAATGGACTTCCAGTTGACTCGGCCATTGTAATGGCAAACGGATCAAGAGTATTTTGCAGCGACAATGGCTATTTTTCGTTTAAAACGAGTACAAATAGCGACAGTTTGATAATTTTCACAGAGAAGGAAAATTACATTGGTTACATTTCTGTTATTAGCTCGAGAGATCAAGCAGTAAGAATATTTTTGCAACCAGCAGGAAGTTTCGACTACACGTATATGCCATCAACACTTGAGGAAAAAAATCCCGAAATAGAAAATCATTGGCTTGCAGAAATCATTATTCCCGAGGAACAAGCAAATATTACACGTAATCGCCGCAATCTTACCGAAAAAGATCTTCAGTTTTCGGTAATTCCCGGAATTGGCAAATATAATTATCAAAGTGGAATGTGCCGATTCACAAAATCATTTAATGTTTTGGCAGGCTATGTTGGCGAAGTAAATGGACTCGAAGTTGGTTTAGGAGTTAACATTGTAAGATACGACATGACCGGTTTTCAGGCTGCGGGGATAGCAAATATTGTTGGAGGAGAAGTCTCAGGCTGGCAAATCAGTCCTGGTGCAAATATCACCGCAGGAAATTTTCGTGGAGCTCAAACATCATACATTGTAAATTCTACATGGGGAAATTTTTATGGCGTACAGCTAACTGCAGGAGCAAATATTGTTAGAGCAAAAGCACGCGGTTTGCAGGTTGCTCCTGTAAATATTGTTGTTGATACTTTATTAGGATTTCAGATTGGCGGTGTAAACATTGCAGCAAGTCCAACAGTTGGGTCACAACTTTCGGCATTGATGAATTATTCTCCCGAAAACAAAAAACTACAATTTTCCACACTCCTTAACATTACCGAGACTAATAATTCACCCCAAATAGGTTTAATGAATATTACTGGAAATCAAAACCATCTTCAGATAGGAGCTTTAAACTTTGCCGACACAGTAAATGGTTTTACAATTGGTCTATTAAGCTTTGTGAAAGATGGTTTTACACATTTGGACTACTCTTTAAACAGCGATTTGATGAGCAATTTAAAATTCCAAACAGGAATTCCACAGTTTTACAACATCATCAAAGCTGGCCTAAGAACAGACAAAGAACCTGATTTTGAAATAGGCTACGGATTTGGCTCATACTTTAGATTGTGGCGATGGATTGGTCTTAATTATGAATTAACAGCCTCACAACTTTTCGAGAACAACGCGTTTATGCTCAACCCAAACATACATTCTCAATTAAATCTATGTATCAATTTTAGCATTGCCAAACATTTTACTGTATATTTCGGAGGGCAACTCAACACAATTAATTCAACAAATTTTTCGAGCGACAATATAAATTACTTCAGCAGCCTCCCTCCTGCAGAGCCGTTAATCGAAAAACAATATAAAAATCAAAGATTTTACCTGTGGCCAGGATTTGTTTTGGGGTTTAGGCTGTGATTTTTGTCCTGTTTATTCAAATTCATCAGTAATGCCCTGCCATTACATTTTTTCTCAATAAATATTTAAAAAATGATTGCAATGTACATGTAGGGCAAATTCATCCTTCGACTTCGCTCAGGAACCATGAATTTGCCCTACTATTTCATTGCAATAACAATTCTCAATTATATATTTTATTTAATTATAATTTTTGCAATAGGGGTATTTTCCTCCTTGGTTGTCATATTATCGAAAACATAAAATTTAATCATATGAAACGAAATTTAATCAAAATTGCAACAATTCTTTCAGCAGGCATGCTATTGAGCATCGGGCTATTTGCCCAAAATAACGGACAGCGTAGTGGCGACGATTATCAAACATTGTTAAACCGCGATAGAATTAAATCGCATGGAGCATATTGCGGACTTGAGTTTGGCTATACCGAAGTTGCTTCGCGCAGCTCGTTATTAACTGGGTTCACAGCAGCTTGGGTAGTTGATCACACTCTCGAACTGGGATTTGTGGCTAAAGGGTTTGTAACAAATCCACTTCCCGACATTATTCTTCAAAACCAGAACTATCTTTACACGGGAGGTTATGGCGGATTACATATTGCCGCCAATGTTTTGGGATATAAACCTATAAATGTTTCGTTTCCTGTAACTATTGGTGCAGGCGGAATTTCTTACATCAGATCGCAGTATAATGGTTATTACGACGATTATTACCCAGAAACATATTACGCATATTTTGTTGTTGAACCAGGCGTAGAAGTACAATTAAACATGACACGATTTTTCAGAATTTCTGCTGGCGTTAGCTATCGTTACACAAGCGACATTTATCTATTATACTCAAATACCAATGCCGATCCAGTTGCAAGTCCATCATTATTGCGCGGCTTAAACGGCAGTGTTAAATTCAAATTTGGAAAATTCTAATTATTATGAACCAATTAAAATATACAGTTATGAAAAAATCAATAATTATTATCACACTTTTTGCAGCACTTACTGCATCACTAAGCTCATGCTATTACGAAATGGGTGGAGTTAGAGGATATGGCCCAGTTGTAGAAACAACGGTTAATCTCGATTATGTTACCGGAGTAGAAATTGATGGATCTATGGATGTTGAAATTATTCCATCCGATGATTTTATGGTTGTTATCGTAGCACAGCAAAACATTGCAGATGTAATGGTAATTGATGTAGTAGATGATGTTGCTCGATTAAGTTACAAACCTCACCTTAATGTAAATCCAACTGATGTAGCCAAAGTTGTCTTCTATATGCCAGAATTATATTCATTAAAAATTGACGGATCGGGCGACATTTATGTTTATGATTATTACGAAACCGAGTACAATTTTGACGTTAAAATCAATGGTTCGGGCGACATTACAATCGACGAACTAATTTGCGGTAAATTCACAGCCGAAATAAATGGATCGGGAGATGTAGAAGCAAATGTTGTTGCATCAAAAGCTGAAACAATCGTGAGAGGATCGGGAGATATTAACTACAATGGAAGTGCGACAAATCACGAAATTAGAATTTCGGGCTCAGGTGATATTGAAGCATTTGATTTGCACACCGACACTACAAAAATTAACATTTCGGGAAGCGGCAATTGCTATGTGTGGGCCGAAAATATCCTCGACATTTTTATCTCAGGTAGTGGAAATGTAAC
>JAQVGK010000469.1 GCA_028696755.1 Bacteroidales bacterium
GATTTTTCGATCTTGCAAAAGCATCAATCAGGCTATTGGAGTTATCTGTTTCGATGTTAACTAATTGAAAAATAACTTCGGAATTATTCTGATTGCCTGAAAGTTTGAATACTTCAGTAACATCATCACTCAATTCGTAATAAGTGCTTGTTATTACTTCGTTTGCATATTGAGCTGCTAAAGTATAATTACCTGAAAAGAAGCAAACTCTAGCTAGCATTGCCGTTGCCGACATTGCCGAAGCAGCCGAATTAGACGTCATTACACCAGCCGATTCAAGCAAGACTTTTGATTCCTGCAAATCAGCAATTATGTTTGCATAGACAGTTTCTACACTTTCGCGTGGAGCAGCTAGACTATCGGGATGAAAAGATGGCTTAAGGCGATATGGAATTCCAAGTTGCGAATTTCCACCAATATTTTCCACATCGTAAGGCTTTGCAAAGAAACGAACTAGTTCGAAATGAGCAACTGCTCTGATAAACAATGCTTCGCCCTTTAATCTGTCCTTATTGGTTTCAAACTCGCTATCGTCAACAATACTTTCGTCAATAGCGTATATCACATTATTTGCGCGGTTTACAGCAGCATAAGCAGAACTCCAGAAACTCGCAATCTCGGTAATCTGGGGAGATGAAGTCATTGTATAAATCTCATATTTACCGAATCTATTCAACTTTTGTTCATTTCCAACAATAGCATCGTCAGCAAGAAGTTCGGCGTAAATTACTGGATTTCCTCCTAATACGGAGCCCGACTGTAATCCATCATACGCACCATTTAAAACAAGTTGTAAATCGCGAGTACTGCTGATTGCAGATTCATTTGGAATTCGGTCGTTTAAATCAGTTTCTAATAACTTTTCACACGATGAAAATGCAAGACTTAACAGAATGATAACTGTTAAAATTCCGAAATATTTATTTAAATTTTTCATAGTTTTCATGATTTAGAATGATACTTGAATTCCACCAATAATTGAACGTGCCTGAGGCGTAGCAAACGAAGGAGCTGCAAACGAAACGTTTGAATCTGGATCTGAAGATGAAGTATTTCTTGCAACTTCGGGATCCCATCCTTTATAGTTGGTAAGAGTCCACAAATTATTCCCAGAAACATAAATTCTCATTGATCCCAACTTCATTTTGTCACAAACTTTTTTGCTAAAGCTGTAGCCCAATGAAATGTTCTTTAATCTTAAAAATGAGGCATCATACAAAAATCTAGTTGAGTTCACATAAGTTGAATACTCATTTAATCCTGGAACATCGGTCGAAGGATCTGTTTCGGAGTAAGCGTCCAAAATTTCGGGACGTTGTGCAATTGAAGTGTAATCGCCAATCATACGTTTAGCTTGGTCATCATATATTGTATTTCCGTACTGATACATGAATAGGAAACTAAGATCAAATCCTTTGTAATTGAAGGTGTTTGTGATCCCACCAACAATTTTTGGGAATGGAGAACCAAACGGTTTGCGGTTATCGCCATAAAAATCGCCTGTAGGATTTGCATAAGTCATTAAGTTGCCATTTAAATCGTAATAAAGTTCGGTTCCAGCAGCAACATCAGCCATAACCTGATTTCCTTCGCCATCAGTAACCGGAGTTCCATCGGTATTCCACAAGCCGATTTGACCATCTTCTTGTTGCACACCAGCCCATTCGACCAAATAAGCAATACCCACAGCATAACCTTCGATAACACGAGCATCACCACCAGAGCGATTATCAAATGCATCAGGAGGTAATCCACCAACATCTGTTACAACATTTTGATTATATGCAATGTTAAAGTTTGTAGTCCATTTAAAATCGCCTTGGAAATTATGCGAGGTAAGATCGAATTCCACACCATTATTTGTTAGAGCGCCAATATTTTTCCAGATTTTAGAATATCCTGATGATGAAGGCAATGTAACTTGCAGAAGCAAATCGGAACTTTGCTTGTTATAATAAGTGATGCTACCACTAATTCTATTATCAAAAAATCCATAATCAATATTTACATCGAGCATTACCGATTTTTCCCAGCTTAAGAACGGATTAAGCAATGTTGATGGAACAATTGCCGATGCGCCGTTATAACCTCCAACAGCAGAATAAAAACCAAGATTTGCATAATCGTCGATATTTGCATTGCCTGTTAAACCATAACTAGCTCTTAATTTTAGGAATGAAATTGATTTTACACTTTTAATAAATGCTTCGTCGCTGATAATCCATCCAGCAGAAACGGCGGGGAATGTTCCATATTTATTATTCTGACCAAAGCGAGAAGAACCGTCAGTTCTAATGCTAAAACCAGCAAGATAGCGATTCTTGAATTTGTAATTCATTCTAAAAAAGTAAGAATCAAAAGCAAAAGCGGTTGAATAAGAATAACCAGTCATATTTGAAGGATCGGCAGAACCAGGACTTGTAAGATTATCGTTAGGAAAATCCCATCCGTTAAGCCCCACTCCACTTGTTGACGACCGCTGGTACGAATGGCCAAGTGTAAAATCAGCCTCTTGATTCATTCCAATTTTCTGGTTGTAGCTAAAGTAATTGTTAGTGGTGTAATTGTAAACATTTGTGCGGCGATCCCAAGCAGAAGAAACTGAGCCAGTGTCCTGAATATTGCGGAATCGGAATTCATCCTCGGTAAGATTCATAAAATCGACTCCAAACTCAGATCTAAAAGAAAGGTTCTGGAGAATATCGTAATTTACATACATTCCAGTAACAGATCGAAAAGTATTTGCCTGAAACAGCCAATTATCGAGCTGCCACAACGGGTTTGAATAAGGATCATAATAAGTTCCATCGGCGTTATAAACAGGCAAATATGGAAGTTTCTGTTGTGCCAAACCTAATCCACCAGCATCGCCAGTTGGAACGCGCTTATTTTTGCTGTATGATACCGACATATTAGTTCCGATGCTAAGTTTGTCGGTTGCTTTATTTTCGACGTTAATACGCCCGCTTAAACGATTATACTCGTTACCTATTACAAATCCTTCTTCGTCGCGATAAGTTAAACCTGTGTAAAAGATAGTTTTCTCGTTTCCGCCCTGTGCCGATGCACTCACTTCCTGAATAAATCCTTGACGTAAAACCAGATCAAGCCAGTTAGTTCCACCGAGTGCTGCAATGCTGTCGGCCATTCCACGAGTTATGGGAATTCCATTTGATGGAGTATAGATAATTGCATCTTTAGATTCGGGTTCAAGGCCTCTACGTACACGTGCCGAATCGCGCAAAGCGAGTTGGTCCTGTGCCGAAATTAAGTCAATAACATTAGCAGGTTCGCTAATTCCTGAATAATAGCTTAAATTGAATTTTGTTTTACCAGCTTTTCCTTTTTTTGTTGTGATT
>JAQVGK010000470.1 GCA_028696755.1 Bacteroidales bacterium
TATTCAGCTCTTTTGTTGAGCATCTTTTGATTTACAAGAATTATCTATTCGAAAATAATATCAGTTTTTGCTATATTGATGGAAGTACCAAGGACAGAGAAGCTGAAGATAACAGATTTCAAAATGATGAAAATTCAAAAGTATTTTTGCTTTCGCTTAAAGCTGGTGGCACAGGTTTAAATCTTACAGCAGCATCTTATGTGTTTTTACTAGATCCATGGTGGAATCCAGCAGCCGAGGCACAAGCTGCAGACCGAGCTCACCGCATAGGATAAAAAATGCTGTGTTTGTTTACCGATTTATCTCTGCTGGCAGCATCGAAGAAAAAATCCTCAATCTGCAAAAAAGTAAACTCGAAATGTTTGACAAAATGATTGGCGAGACTCCCGACGATTTTAAAATCACTAATGCTGATGATGTTTTAAGTTTGTTGGACTAGTTATTTTTTGAAGTCTGAAGTCTGGAGTCTGAAGTCGGATGTCAGAAGTCAGAATGCAGAATTACTCACACATTTTTCACCTTCTCTATTCTGCTTTCTGTTTTCTGTTTTCCGATTTCTGACATCCGACTTTCTGTCTTTTGCCCTAATTCAGATTTGTGTTAATCAACATTGCGCTGTAGCAACAGTATAAAAAGAAACACATTGTTATGTCGTCATTTTATACCAATTGTAATTAATAATTAGTCCAATATTCTTATGAGTTGCAAATTTATTCCCCTGTGCTGGTATAATGCCGATGAAAAAATTGTATAGTCGAACGACGAAGTACTCAGCGAAGCTAATTGAGCGTTGCGAAGTTTACTACGCTGAGCTTGCTACTGAAAAAGTGTCTGCGGTTGGACTATTACAAGTTTACAATCGGCATTACCTTCGGTGAGCTAGCCCTTAGGTCTGCGGTTGTGACAAATAAATCAAAAAAATACCGTCTGTTTGTGACATAAAATCTGGTTTTATACCGTCATTTTGCGACAGATAATTGAAAATTATACCGTCGATTTGTGACAGAATGTTTGAATTTATACCGTCGGTTTGTGACAAAAAAATCAAAATTATACCGTCGGTTTGTGCAAATTTTGTATCTTTGTGAAAAATATTTGACATGATCAACAGGCAAGCAATAAAATTCCTAAGCGAATGGAAAGATAGTGATAGTCGTAAACCACTGGTGCTGCGAGGGGCAAGGCAGGTTGGGAAGTCAACATTGGTTGATAGCTTTTCTGAACAATTTAAAGTTTACTTGAAGCTAAATCTTGAAAAAGAGAAAGATAGATTGCTTTTTGAACAGTTTACTGATATAGAAAGTTTGTTGGAGGCAATTTATTTACATAATCGAAAAACTGTTTTAAAAGTTCCAACTTTATTATTTATTGATGAAATTCAGAATTCGCTTAAAGCTGTCGCGATGCTTCGATACTTCTACGAAGAAGCACCGCATATACATGTTATTTCTGCTGGATCATTGTTGGAAACACTTTTAAAGTCGGAGAAAATTTCTTTTCCTGTTGGCAGGGTCGAGTATTATCCTATACGTCCATTAAGTTTTATAGAATTTTTAGAGGGAATAAGCGAAGAATTTGACCGCGATTTAGTTTTAGATTTAAATGCTGATGCAGTACATAGTCGAGTTATGGAATCTTTCCGGCGTTTTACTCTTGTTGGTGGAATGCCAGAGGCTGTAGTACAATACTCAAAAATGAGAGATATTCTGTCAGTTGCTCCTGTATATCGTTCGCTACTGACTTCCTACATCGATGATGCAGAAAAGTATGCTCATGATGAGGCTGATTTAAATGTTGTTCGTCATTGTCTTAAAGCTGGTTGGAAAAGCGCAGCAGAAGCCATTACATTACAAAATTTTGGAGGCAGCAACTACAGATCTCGAGAAGTAGGTGCTGCTTTGCGAACTCTGCAAAAAGCATTTTTGCTCGAATTAGTTTACCCTGTAACTGGAACAAGAATGCCCATCATGCCTGATTTACGGAAAAAACCAAAACTAATGTGGCTTGATACAGGATTGGTAAACTTTTACGCTGGCATCCAAACCGATGTGTTCTCAGTTCAAGATATTCAAGATGTCTGGCGGGGAAGAATTGCTGAGCATATTGTTGGACAAGAGCTACTTTGTCTAAACAATAGTGTACTTGCAGAAAGAAATTTCTGGCGACGCGATAAGGATGGCTCCGATGCCGAAGTTGACTTTGTTTATCCGTTTAGGTCTAAACTCATACCGATCGAAGTTAAAAGTGGACATAACGCTAAATTAAAATCCCTTCACTACTTTATGGATGAATCTCCTCTTGACCTTGCAGTGAGAGTTTGGTCAGGACGATTATCAATAGACATTGTTAAAACCTCAAAGGGAAAAGAGTTCCGTTTGCTAAATCTCCCTTTCTACTATGTTTGCGTGCTGGATAAAGTGCTTGAGAAATATTTATAAGTTCATTCTCTTTAAATCATTGTTTTACATTTAAAAGATTTTTGGTATATATTTAGCTGGTTGTGAGAATAACTTTAAAATAAGCTATGAATTAGAAATTGCATATTGAATATAGAACATCGCATGGAGAATGTGGCTTAAATTATAGAAAGAATAATATTTGTGCTTATAAAAATAATTGTGCTAATCTTTATAATAAGCAGAGTGCTAACTCACAGCACAAATCACTCCATGCTCCATGCCCCATGCTCCATGCTAAAAATAGAAAATTAAATTGGCACCTAAATATTTACGGTTTTTGTTATTTTTATAATGTGAAATTTCTCAAGAATTTTTTGATGTCTAACTTTTTACAACAACAAAACCATGGACAAATACATCGACCAGCTTATCGAAGAATTAACCATATCCGCAGCAAACCCAGTACCTGAAACTGATTTCGGAGAAAATTATGAGAATTTCGAAGAAATTATGTTTGAGATGGAACAAGGCAAGAAAATTTCGGCTAAGAAAGCGCTTAATATTAGCTATGAAGAACTTCCACCAGTAGAAATGCTAAATGATGAGCAACTTAAAAGGCTAATTCCTGCATTAATAAATGCCATCGAAGCTCAGGGAACGGGTCTTTGCTTCCCCGGTAAAAATGTCCCAAATGCAATTATCTATAGCGAAATCCGGGAACTCTTTATTGAAGGTTTTTATGAAATGACTGGCTGGACAATGGATTTTTGCTCGGGTTATTGCCCCGATTGTAGTTTTGTTGATTATTGCGATACCGCAAACGATTGTTGGACTAAGGACGAAATGGAGGAGGAGAGGAATAAATTAAAAAAGTAAAAGTAAGTTCTGAATTCCCTGTTCGCTACTGCAATTATATTAAAATACCTTAAATCCGCAAATTACAAAAAATGTTAAGAC
>JAQVGK010000471.1 GCA_028696755.1 Bacteroidales bacterium
CTTATAAAATCTTCAATCCCAGGATTCTCGAAGAATTTGGCATTACAAACGTTACACGTTTGGTGCACGCTTTTAGTTGTCGATTTATTCCCGCAATCTGGACAACGTCGTTGAGCAAGAAGTTGAACTCGGTGCTTGTAAACATCCATTACCGTTTTCTTACGTGCATTTCCAAGAAGTCCGATCGATTTTATCTCGTTCTGCACATGACCACAGTGTTCGCATTTTACAGCAAAAGGGAATATCTTTTTGCCACAACTATCGCACGATACTTTAGATTTTTCAACCTGTTTTGCGTATAAATGACGTAGTAGAAAGAATAAACCGACCAGCATGGCATAAAGAATAACCATAAATACACCAGTCCAAACAAGTAGAACAAATCCAAAGAAAATTAAACTGTCTTCCATCCAACTAATTAGGCGACCAATGTAAAAATTGTCGTCTTCGTCAATGTCGCGCAGCCACGAAAGTACTTTTTTGCGCATTAATGAAAGGAAATAAACAGCTCCGGAACCTACAACTGCCAATAAAATCAGAGGATTAAATCCAGCAAATTGAATAGACTCAATTATTTCGGTATTTTGTGCATTTAAGGCAAAAAACTGAACCAATAGGTAACTTACCGGCTTCATATATGGTTCTGCTTCGTGAAGAAATTTGCGAACATCAGTATTTTTATCGCCGATAAATTCCAATACCGTTAACACACCAAGCACAATCACAAGCCAATGCTGATCCCAGAATCCAGAGTAAACTACAATGTCATCAGCCGAGCTTATTCCAGGAAACCACTCAGGATGGGCAAAAAACAATGCAGTTAGAAAAGCAGGGAAAAATGTCCGCATCGAAAACAATGGAATTGTTCCTAATATTGATATTAATTGGGCAAAGTTCATGTTTAAAGTCGTTTTTGCAAAGATAATAAAATATTGGAATAATGGATTGTTGAGGTAATGGAATGTTAGGGGGCAGAGCCGTCAATAGCTACGCCAACCTAGGACGGCTCTGCCCCCTTAATATTCCAACATTTCATTACCCCAGCACCCCAATAGATTTTCGGCTAGATTTTTGCAGTTTTCAGCGCTTCGTTTTATCTTTACAAAAAATTTAACCATGAAGAGGAATTTTCTACTTTTTGTTGCTGTAATTGTTTTTGCATGTCAAATTGTCGCACAAAATATTCGCCTTGTACCACCAGTTGGGCACACAGCACAGGTTACAGATGTTGATATTTCAAATGATGGTCGCTATATTGTTAGCTCATCGGTTGATAAAACTGTAATTGTTTGGGATTATGCAACTGGACGAGAGATTGTAAAGTTCGCAGGAACAGAGTATGGTGCTATTGCGTGTGCCTTTTCAGATAAACAGGATAAAGTTTTTTCGGCTGGATGGGACGGAAAGCTTAGAGAATGGAGCTTGGAGACTTTTGAGCAATCGGAAATGTGGGATGGCTTTTCTAATGGTATTAATAAACTTGCAATTTTTCCTGATGATAAACGCGTAGCTTTGGTCGGAAATGCAGGGGTATTAAAAATTATAAATACTCAAACTGGAAAAACCGAAAACGAAATCACAGTTTCAAACGTGGCTTGCTATGGATTGGCTGTTGGGGACAAAGGAAAAATATTGGCAGTTGGTGATTTAGGTGGAACATTAAAAATTTACGATGCCCGCAGTCTAGAACTTCTAAATGAATTTAAAGCCCATGATTTTCAGATCAAGACAATTTGTATTAGTCCTGATGAATCTACAGTTGCAAGTTGTTCTTACGATTATAAAATTAAACTTTTTGATGTGAAAACTGGCAAATTTATACGTGAGTTTACAGATGAATATCAAATGTGGAGTGCTGCCGACATTAGTCCTGATGGTAAAAAGCTAACTGCAGTAACTCTAAATGGTTATTTGTACGAGTGGAATCTCGAAACTGGAAAACTTAATTTTAAAATCCAGACTAACTCGTTGATGTCAACCGCTGTGAAGTACAAAAATGACAGTAAAGAAATTGTTGCGTGTGGCTCATCTAACGAAATTGGGGTTTATCGTTCGGGTTCTGGGACACAGGTTAGAATTTACAAGGGAAGTACAAGTCCTATCGAATCTCTAGATATTTTTGGCGAGAATTTTATGTTGGCAAGTGCTCATTGGGATGCACGTGCACGAATCTTTAATATGTTTAAATGCAAATTGCAGTCAGTAGCTTTCCCAAATAACTTTATGCTTTCAGGTGTGCAGTTTTCGCAAGATAAAAGGAATCTTTTTATTAGTTCGATGCGCCCTAGTTTGCATGTTTTCGATTATTTAAAAAATGAACTTAATGTTTTAGTAGCAAGTCCTTCGGGGGCAAATGGTGCCGTATTGTCGCCAAACGGATTATATTATGCCATTGCCTCAAACGATACTACTGTAAGAGTATATAATGTGTCGGACGGCGGACTTTATGCAGCATTTATCCAGAATGGTGATGTAATGGATGTGTGCTTTTCGCCCGATTCTCGCTACCTAGTTTCGGCGGGTAGAGATGCGGCAGTTTATATTTATGATTTGGCAACAAAAAAACTTATAAAAAAAGTAAAAGATTTACCAGCAAAATGCGAATCTGTTGCTGTTTCGGGCGATGGATCAGTAATTGCAGCCGGTTTGTGGACTGGAGAAGTTTTGATAATAGATATTACTACTGGCAAAACTTTAAAAACACTTAAACCTCACAAATGGATTGTCTCAGATCTTGAATTCAGTCCGATAAACGATTATTTGCTTTCTTGCTCGTGGGATAAGAAAGTTTGTATTACCGATTGGCTTAATGATGCTCCGGTGGCGACATTCTCAGGACACACTGGTTCTGTAATCTCTGCAACATACAGCGATGATGGATTGTATGTTGCAAGCGGCGGTTGGGATAATCAAATAAGAATTTTGGATTCTCGCAATCTTGAAGAGATTTGTACTGTAATAGCAGTGGGAGAGGAGGATTATCTTATTACAACTCCAGATCTTTATTATATGGGTACTCCAGATGCTGCTCGCAAAGTTAGTTTTGCTGTTGGGATGTTTACTTACGGATTTGATCAGTTCGACCTGCAGTATAATCGTCCAGACAAAGTTCTAGAGATGTTGCCTTTCGCTGATAAATCGCTTGTGCCAATTTACCGCCGTGCTTACGAAAAACGCCTCGAGAAAACTGGTTTTAGCATCGATTTCTTTGATAAAAACATAAATGCTCCGCAAATCTTTATTAGGAATATTGATAACCTTAAATCCGCAAATTACAAAAAATGTTAAGACAGGTAATTTTTTTTATGGAATTTCATCCTAATATTTCAAATATTCACTAAAATTCTGTAAAA
>JAQVGK010000472.1 GCA_028696755.1 Bacteroidales bacterium
AAACTCAAAAGGATAAGTTTTATGCGCTCCCTGATATAGGAGAGCACGTTGCTTGTCTTATGGATGACAACTCAGAAGAGGGTGTAATTTTAGGTGCAATTTATTCTGCCTTAGATGAAACTCCTGTAAATTCTAAAACTCAATTAATGATTAAATTTGAGGACGAATCATTTATCAATTTCAACAAAGAAACAGGGATTCTGACTCTTAAATTTAAAGGGATTGAGATTCTTTCAGATGTTAAACAAACCGGCAAACTTCAAAACTCAGCCGGAATAACTTCTGCTTCAGATATTTCTGATAAGACTAGCTCAATGCAAGCGATGAGAGATAAATACAACCCACATACCCACATTGGAAATATGGGGAGTCCAACATCTGTACCTGATTCAATAATGTAGAAAGGTGAAATTATGAATTCATCATAGCAAAGAACAAATATCTTGATATGCAGTTAAGACTCTCAATATATGAATAGAATCTTCAATTATTGTATAAATAATCAAGTAATGTTTTTTAATAACATAAAATTTTACATCTTTATATGTAAAATCGAGTCTTTTAATTCCCATGTTTGGAAATTCTGATAATTTCTCAAAGGATTTATAAAATTGTTTAAGCATTTTGATTGCGGCAGCTTTATTATCCTTTGCAATATAATCGGCAATTAATTCCAAGTCTGACTCAGCTTTATTTTCAATTATTAAGTTTAATTTATTCATATTTTGCAATTAGTCTTTTCATAACAACATGCCCGTCTTCGTATTTGCCTGCTTCCAAATCAGTCAAACCCTCTTCAATATCATGATTAAGCATATCAATACGCTCTTGAGAAATAGTTTCTTTTGAGACTAGGAGCCTCAAGGCTTCACGAATAACTTCGCTAACCGAATTATATAAGCCCGTTGCAACTTTGTTTTGCACAAATTTTTCTAAAGCAGGAGTTAAAGATACATTCATAATTCACCTCAATTTTTACTAACAAACTATACCTGTATTATAACAAAGATTGTTATTTTTTACAAGGAGCATGAAAAAATATGATAACGACACTAGATGAAATTAAATACGTTGATTGGCAGCCAAAGTTAAATGAAATTGGCGAAGTCGTACAAGGAATTGACGATATTAATCAATGTATCTATATTATTCTGACCACGCAAAAGGGGGCTGTTCCACATCGTCCGACCTTTGGTTCTGACATTTTTAAATACATTGATTACCCAGTGCAAGAAGCAATTCCAAACATCATCAGGGAAGTTATTGATGCCATAACAGAGTGGGAAACAAGAGTAGAAATCAGTCAAGTTACAGCAGAATTTGATAAAGCTAATGTAAAAATAAAAGTCGAATGGAAGTTAACGGATTCTGAAATTATTTCGGTTACGGAGGTAGTTGCATGACGACACAATTACCTGAACCGAATTTTATTGATAGAAATGCGACCACTATTACTAAAGAGTGGATAGAGTTGTACGAATCACGTACAGGAAAAACTCTTCAAGATGCACAAATTGAAAGGATTTTAATCGACATTGGCTCTTATAGAGAAAACTTAATTCGAATAAAGATACAAGAAATAGCCAAATTGAATCTCCTAAATTATGCTTCTCTTGATATTTTAAAACACATCGGCGAGCTTGTCGGAGTGCCGATATTAGAGGCAAAATATTCCAGTGCAAAGTTTATTTTCATATTAGAAGTAGCACAAGATTTTGATATCATCATACCGACTGGCACCCAAATTGAAACAAATGACGGGAAGTACATTTTTGAAACAACAGAAACTGCGATTATTAAAGCCAATAATTTATCGGTAGAAGTTTATGCTTTATGCACAACCGCAGGGGCTCTAAGCAATGGATACGCTCTAAATTCTATTACAAACCTTATTAATCCTATTGGTTATGTGCTTACAGTTAAAAATATTACTGTAACATCTGGCGGTCAAGATGAAGAAAGTGCAGATAATTTTAGAGAAAGAATTCGCCAAGCGCCTGAAAGCTTTTCCAATGCAGGGAGCAAAGGTGCTTATAAATTTCATACTTTATCTGCGGATCAAAGCATAATTGATGTTGTTGTAGTCTCCCCTTCCGCAGGTGTGGTAGAAATTTACCCCCTTGTTTCTTCAGGAACTCCTAGTGATGAACTTATATCTACAGTTCAAGCATATTTGAGTGACGATAAAATAAGACCTTTAACAGACAATGTTATCGTTAAAAAACCTGAAGCTGTCGATTTTTCTATTACTGCAAAACTAACTTTGTATTCTTATGCTGATATAACAAGCGTTCAAGCAGCTGTTAATGAGGGTTTAAACAGCTATAAAATGACTCTTAAATCCAAATTAAACAAAGATATTGTCCCAAATCAAATAATCGCAATACTTAATGCTATTTATGGCGTTTACAATATTGAACTTATTTCGCCTGAGTTTCAATCGCTCGAAGCAAACCAGTGGGCAAATTTACAAGAAATAAATATATCTTATGAGGGGGAAATAGATGAGTGAAATTAACCCTTTAAATGATATATCGACAAAAGTTTTTGATGAATTATTTTCAAGATTTCAATCTCTTGATGCAGATTCTCTGCTTGTGTACTTGATTGATAGCGTTGATGAATCTGTGCTTGTTCACCTTGCTGACCAATTTCATATTATGGGAAATGAAGGATGGCTTCAAGCAAAAACTACTTCTGAAAAAAGAGAGATTATTAAAAATGCAATTGAATTACACCGATATAAAGGTACTAAATATGCATTAATTAAAGTCTTAAATTCTCTGAACATTGATGGAGAAATCAAGGAATGGTTTGAATATGACGGTGAGCCTTATTTCTTTAAAGTTATTTTATACATTTTTACCCGTCCAGTTGACACCGAAACGGAAGCCCGGATGCTTGCGTTGATAAATGAATATAAGA
Organism: Bacteroidales bacterium; assembly: GCA_028696755.1. The sequence goes on from JAQVGK010000472.1 coordinate 2,926, forward strand.
ATGTTCGATCACACCTTGATTCGATAGAGCTGAGCTTGGCATCAAGAGTCCAAGAAAAAACTTATGCTTATATTTCAATAGGGGAAGTTGTTGCTATACAAAATCAGGAGGTCGCATGAGTAATGATTTCTATTCAATAGTTACAGATTTTGGAGCTCAAAAGCAGATTAATTGTCTGCTAAATGGCTCCGGCTTTGATATAAAATATCTGGCTGTAGGTGATGGAAATGGGAATTATTATACTCCTCAATCCTCACAAACGCAGTTGGTTAAAGAAAAATGGCGTGGACTTGTTTCCAGTTGCGAACAGATTGGGAACAAATTATACGCTGTTGCATATATACCATCAACTATCGGCGGTTTTACAATCAGAGAAGCCGGCATTTTTGACACATTAGGAAATTTACTTGTTGTCGGAAGATT
>JAQVGK010000473.1 GCA_028696755.1 Bacteroidales bacterium
TCTTAATAATTTAAAGTTAAATAAAATAAGCTGTCAATTATCTAATTGACAGCTTATTTTGATTTAGATAGTTATTGTTCTAGTGCTCTACCATCTGCCATCGGTAATTTGTCCTGAAAGATTTTAATTAAATCTATAAGTTGCATTATACCACCAATACCGCAAAGGAAAGTTAATAACAAGTGTTTCCACCAGTCTTGATAACCCATCATTTTTCTGTGAATACCTGTCCAGCCAATCAGCCAGCAGTAAAGAAGCATTGTCTGTTTCTTTTGAACTGGAATTTGTCCTTCTGTCATAGTTGTAATAGTTTAATATTTTTGCCTACTCTAAAGTTTTCGGCTTCCCTCAAATAACGATTGTAAAAATAAATAAAATATTATTGTTGTCAATACTATCTTAAATATTTTTTTTATCCACATTGTTAAAAACTGTCTATTTATGTTGCCTATCACGTCATAAATAATTGAAAATCAGGCACATAGCTAAAATAAAAATAAATTAATTTAGTTGATAATAAACTTGTAAATAAGTGTTTTATTAATGGGATAAGTGATTTTTATAAAATAAATACCAGAAGCTAATTTGCTAATGTCAATAATCGACTCAGTATTTACAATTTTTCCAATCATAGCCTTGCGACCAAACATGTCGTAAATGATATAATCCAGCGAAATGCTTACTTCTGTTTCAGATGTTAGTGTAATATGTTCTCCTGCAGGAATTGGATAAATGCTAAAGCTAAAATCTCCTCCTGGCTCTGGTGTAGTATCAACTGATTGAGGATTTACAATTAAATGAAGATTGATTACACTGTCGCAACCCATAACGGTAATTAGATTAAGTTCAAAATCAAAACTTCCAGCTTCGTCTTGAATTGGAGTGTCAAAACCATTAAGTGTGTAAGGATTACCTTCAATTATGGTGTAATTAATTAATGTGTCATAAATCGGATTTAAACTTAGGTTTAGAATTACCAAGCTGTCGCAGTTGTTTTGTGCGGTATAAATAATTGTGTCGCTACCTTCGTAACTCATATTAAACCCATTTTCGGTATATGTCGAACCTTCACAAATCGCCGCATTTATATAAGTGCGATAAAACTCTCCAACAGTGATGTTGACAGAAACTACACTGTCGCAACCACTAGTACTTGATAATGTTGCTTCATAATACCCGGCTTCTGTTAAAACATCTCCATGGAAATTGTACTCACCATCTTCACAAATCATTATGTCCTGTGTTGCATCTGTATAGTTTGGATTAACCGTTAAGCTAAGATTTACAATGCTATCGCAGGATTCTGATGTGTAAATAGTTTGTTGGTGATTAAATGTCCCAGCTGTGTTTTGAACTGGTAAATTAAAACCATGCAGATTATACGCTTGGCCCTCACAAATTTCATCTGTGATATTTGCTACGTGCGTAAAATCAAAATATACATTATATACTGTTGTTGAATTTCCTGAACTAACAGTAATTGTTGCAGGTGCTCCTGCTGAACTTTGAACGATATTTACGCTTGCGTTTGGACTCTGCGCTGTTGCTGATACATTAACTGTTGACCCGCAGTTGGCATCTAAATAATAGGTTAATGTATTCGAGCTAAATCCACTAACACTAACTCCATTTACTTTTATGTCCGTAAGTTTTGTATTGTATATAAACTCAACATCATCAACGTATAGGTTGTCGGATGTTGACCCAACTCCATTTTCCGAATTTGTTGTAAATGTTATCAGAATGTAGGTCTCAGCACTTGCTGGATGATTATAGTCGAATGGCACCGAATACTGAACCCAGCCTTGGTTGCCTCGGCTAAAATACTTTGTGGCTTTCGCAACAACATGCGATTCTGCGTTGGCATCCGATCCGTCAGGGTCTCTGTACGCATAATTGTCGTGTATTATGGCCGAAAGCTTTGCTGTTTGTGTCTCTGATGGACATACAAATTTTGCCCAAAATCGAATCGAATCAGGTTTCGCATTAATTGCTTGCCTAAATTGCGAATCGCCAGTTCTTGTTATATTGTAATTTTCTGCATCTGCGGCAGTTGTACTACGAATTCTAATTTGACCAGTAGTTATTGTACCATTGGCCATTACACCAAGAACTGATGTTGCAAATAATTTAATGCTGTAACTGCCCGAACTGCCGGGGCGGGTATCAGTCGATTTTGCATGTCTTGTCTCAGTTGCCGAGCCACATCCCAAAGATGCAGGAAATGGAAGGTCACATGCAGCCGAAGGAAATCCATTCCAATTGGTAGGTTCATCATCCGACCCGCTGCCATCCCAATTCTCAAAACCACCATTTGGTAATTGATAAACCTGTGAGAATAAGTCTCTATTAATTAATAGTATTAGAGACACTAAAATAATTGAGTAAATAGTCTTTTTCATAGGCGAAATTTTTCTCAATCCAAAATTACAAATAATTTTTAACCAAATGGTCAATTACGATTAGATTTTCTACACAAAAGTTTGTTGATACTCGAAAAACTACAAGAAAATGTCAAAATGACATGTGGTTTTGTGTAAAAGCGGACAAAATGACTGATAATAAAACAATTTTCTGAAGTTTTTACCGATTTTTTGCCATGGTACATAGTTTGAAAAACGATATGCGAAAACAATAAAAAATTAACTAAAAATAATGGAGGACAAAATTATGTTAGTAAAAAGAAACACAAACGGCTACTTGCCGAACATTTTCGACGCATTTTTTAACGATGCAAACATTGCTGAAAATTCAGTAGTATTTACCAGACCAGATTTTAACGTGTACGAAACCGACAAAGAATTTGTAGTTGAAGCAGCAGTGCCAGGAATGGAAAAGAAGGATTTTAACATTGAGGTAAACGACAATATTCTTGAAATCTCGTCGCAGAAAGAAATGAAAGAAGAAAGCAAAGATCAAAAGTATTACTACAAAGGATTTTGCTACGGAAGCTTCAAGAAATCTTACAGCCTGCCCGAGAATATCGACAAGGAAAAAATTGCTGCAAACTACGATAACGGAATTCTCAAAGTCGTTATCCCAAAAGACAAAGAAGCCAAAATCGTACGACAAATTAAAATTGGGTAATCTTTTGCCGAAATTTGCAAAGAGCCACCTTCGGGTGGTTTTTTTGTTTTCACTGCCCCTGCAACAGTCCGCGATAGTATCAAAACATAAAATCCACTTCCGCGCTAGCGGATCCACATCCCTAAAGAGCTCAAACCAAAACCCCCATCCGCGAAGCGTTTAACATAAAATCCACTTCCGCGCTAGCGGATTAACATCCATAAGAGCTCAAACCTAAACCCCCATCCGCAAAGCGTTTAACATAAAATCCACTTCCGC
>JAQVGK010000025.1 GCA_028696755.1 Bacteroidales bacterium
CGCTCAGCATTTTTTAGAAATTCTTCAAAAGCCAGTTCGTCAATTGATTCTTGTTTAATTTCAATTTCGTTTACTGTTCCGCAATACGGGCAGGCCAAAGATGTTGTTCCCGGCTCAAAAACTAATTTTGCTGCACAGTTTTTACAAACTATATCGCTCTGATTGGTATCAGAGAGGGTTGGATTAAAGTTCTGGTCTTCCATTTATCAAAAGTTTTAAAAGTTCACAATTAGATTTTATGAAAGCGTAAAAATAAGAATTTAATTTCAAGATTGTTGATTTGGAAAAAAAAATCGTAATTATTTTAGGTGCCAATTTAATAATATTTTCTATTTTGGGCATGGAGCATGGAGCATGGCGCATGGGGCAATTGGTACTGAGAGTTAACACTTTGCTTATTCTAAAATTTTAGCACAATGTTTTTTTTAGAACAAATATCATTCTCTCTACAATTTAAGCCCCATGCCCCATGCCCATGCAATTTTTAATTCGTACAGTTTTCCAAAGCTATTTCACTCAACCAGCTATATAATTACAAAAAATCTTTGGGGTAAATGCATAAAAATAATTGTGCTGCTGTCACATAATATAATTTGATTTTTGCTGACGCCTTCTTGAATCAGAACGCGAATTAGCGAATTTTGCTGACGCCTGCAATTAATAAAGGCGTCAGCAAAATTCGCTAATTCGCGTTCAAAATATTTTGTTTAAAAGGGGGTACATTTATTATCTATTCTAATTTATAGATGCGTTTATCCTAATATTGAATCTAAAATTACTTATAAATCAGGAAAAATTTGCTTTCTTTGTCCAGCAAAACTGATTGAAATTTTATTGTTTTATTAACAACAATTTGTGTTTTTTATTGATTTACAGAAGCTTACAGATTGTTAATAATTGAAAAATTAAAAAAATATCAAAAAAAGTGTCAAAAAGTTTTGCTATTAAAATAAAAATAACGATTTTTGCAGTCCTAAAAAAATAAAGTAAAGATATTATGGCAAGAGCTTGTCAAATTACCGGAAAAACTGCAATGGTTGGGAATAATGTTTCTCACTCAAAGCGCAGAACTAAGAGAACTTTTGAAGTTAACTTAACAACAAAACGTTTTTTTGATGAAGAAACAAATAGCTGGATTACTTTAAAGGTATCAGCAGCTGGAATTAAAACTATCTCAAAGAAAGGTTTAAAAGCAGCTTTAAAAGACGCAAAAGAAAAAGGATTCATTAATTAATAGTCAGGAGGAAATCAAATGGCAAAGAAAGCTAAAGGCAATCGCATCCAGGTTATTCTGGAATGTACCGAGCATAAAGATTCAGGAATGCCCGGAACATCAAGATACGTAACTGTAAAAAACAGGAAAAATACTCCCGACAGAATGGAGCGTAGAAAATATAATCCAATCTTGAAGAAAGTAACAGTACATAAAGAAATCAAATAATTTTAGATTATGGCAAAGAAAGTAGTTGCAACTCTTAAAAGAGAAGGCGGACAAAATATAGCAAAATGCATCAAAATGGTAAAGAATCCTGAAACAGGAGCATACCAGTTTAAACAAGCACTCATGGATAAAGAACTTGCTAAGGAATTTTTTAGCAAAAAGTAATTAGACGACTTAACATAACTTAGCATCATTCCGCAAGGAGTGGTGCTTTTTTTGTTTGATGAAAAGTTCGGAGTTCGTACTAACCAAAACTTAGCTAAAGTTTTTTACTTCCAAAAACATTTCCTAATTTTACCTCATTCAAAAATTGATAAAATGGTATCGGAAAAATAAAAAGTAGTGATCTATAACGATGAAAATATCATCAACCGCATATATCTTGTCAGAGGGAAAAAGGTGATGATAGACCGTGAATTAGCAGAGTTGTATGGAGTAGAAACACGAATGTTAAATCAGGCAGTAAGACGAAATACAAAACGTTTTCCTGAAGATTTTATGTTCCAGATGACATATGAAGAATTAGAAGAATGGAAATCACAAATTGTGATATCCAATAAAGAAAAGATGGGTCTCAGAAAGCCCCCGTTAGTTTTTACAGAACAGGGAGTAGCTATGTTGTCAAGTGTTCTAAATAGTGATACCGCCATAATGGTAAACATCCAGATAATAAGGATTTTTACAAAAATGCGTGAAGTGCTTGTAACTCATAAAGAAATTCTTGTATAACTAGATGAGTTAGAAAGAAAAGGGATCGAGAGTGATGAAAAGTTCATGTTAATTTTTGAATACCTGAAACAATTTGAAGAAGCCAAGCAACAGCAGTTTGAACAGGCAAATCGAAAAAGAATTGGCTTTAAAACAAATAAAGAATAGTTTACGGCTAGCGCAGAGAATGTAATTCGGGAACCAAAATATTTGATTTCATTTTATAAAAAATTGTGTTCAATGAGTTTAGCAATGAATAGATTCGTAACTTTAGGCATTATTCAAACACTCGGATTATAAATCCGAGCGAGCGGGGAGAGTGGTGCTTTTTTTGTTTGATGAAAAGTTCGGAGTTTAGCTGCTTTAAGTTGGATGTGAGGGCTAAAGCCGTTGAAGTGCTGGAGGTGGCAGTATATAGGTTAGTGATGAAAATAAATGCTCCGAAGCCCGAAAATGGAGCATTTAATTTGTTTGGTTTGTATAACTATAGAATCTTTATCCTAATCGGATTGGGAATTTTGTTTTTGTTGGTGGTTTGGATGGGGTGGACGAGGTAAAGTAGGAAGTTATTAACGTATCATATATAACAATATTAGGCATATTTTGCCAATTGCGTTTTGTTTAATCATTTGCGCCTTACGATAAACGCTTTGATAATACTGAAATTCTAAATAATTACCAAAGATTAACTAATTAGTATTATATATTGATAATGCTTAAATTATTAGTAAGATGTTAATAACTGAAAATGTAATAATTAGTTTGTTTTTTATATATTTAAAAAATATTTCAGCAGTATTAAAATGTAATTTATAAAAAATGCTAATTATGAAAAAGAAATTTGTAGTAATGATATTTTGTAGTATCACAATTTTTTGCAATGCACAGGTAAACGAACAGGATAGCCTAGCCCTCGTAGCATTATTCAATAGCACTGATGGTGACAATTGGACATGTGGGTGCAATGAAGGGTGGTTGACCTCTCCTGTAGATGAGTGGTATGGTGTAAGTGTTGAAAACGGACGAGTTATTCATATTTCATTAGTAGGGACAATGGATTGTCCTAGTTGTGGCTTAAATGGTATTATCCCTTCTGAAATAGGAAATCTAACCGCACTTCAAACAATTCAACTTATTGGTAATAACAACTTATCGGGTTCTATTCCCAGTGAAATAGGAGATTTAGATGATTTGTTGAAATTAGAAATTTATAATTGTAATTTAACTGGCTTTATCCCATCAGCAATAGCGAATATGTCTTCGATTAAAGAATTAAATTTATCAGAAAATCAATTAGCTGGAATAATTCCTCCTGAATTCGGAAATATGTTAACTTTAGAGAAAGTAAATATTTCAGTTAATCAATTATCTGGTAGTATCCCTGAGGAAATTGGTAATTTAACATCTTTAATAGAAATTGATCTATCTAATAATCAATTATCAGGAAGTATTCCTTTGGAAATTTGGCATCTATCAAATCTTAGACATTTGTATTTAACAAATAATCAATTAACAGGGAATATATCTCCTGAAATTGTGAATATGATATCGCTGATGAACCTGTATATAGCAAATAATATATTGTCAGGTAGTATACCCTCCGAAGTCGGGAATTTAACATCCCTAATTGGAATTAATCTGTCTGGGAATCAATTGACTGGTAATATTCCCATTGAATTCTGGAATTTGGGACAACTTATGAATTTATATTTGTCAAACAATCTGTTATCTGGTTATATTCCGCCTGAAATTAATAATTTAACATTACTCCGCAATCTTAATTTGTCAAGCAATCAATTGTCTGGAAACATTCCGTCTGAAATTGGAAATATAACAACACTTAATAGTTTAAATTTATCAAATAATCAATTGACGGGAAGTATCCCTTATGAAATAGGTAATTTAACGCATCTTAATAGCTTAAATTTATCATATAATCAATTCTCTGGTGAAATTCCCGATAATATTTTTAATATTTCATTGATTAATAATATAGTTTTAAATAATAATTCGTTTACTTCAATTCCTGATTTAAGCAGTTCTGCGCAATTAGATATATTTAAAATAGAAAATAATAATCTTGAATTTAATTGCCTTGAACCAAATCAATCACTAACATCTATTGACGAATACACATATTCACCACAGGATAGTATAAATATTGAAATTGATACAACTGTAATTTCAAATTCATCATTTATTTTTGAAACCAATTGCGGTGGTGAAAACAACCAATTCCAATGGTATTTTAATAATGATCCAATCGAAGGTGCAACGGAAAGTACTTATGCGCTTAATAGTGTTATAGAGGCAGATCAGGGAGTTTATACTTGTGCGGTAACTAATACCGTAGTTAATAGTCTTACCATATGGAGAACACCTATTACACTTCACGTTAACACATCAGGTCTTGAAGATATAAATATTCAAAGTATTATAATCGAGAAATCTGGTGGCAATTTATTGATAACTAATTTACACGACAATTGTAATATATATGTTTATACTGTTGACGGTCTCTTGTTGCATTGTTGCATTAGCGAAAAGGACGGAACAGCTACAATTGATATGTCGAAATTTCCTAAAGGAGTTTTAATTTTAAAGATTGGAAATTACGGCAAAAAAAATATTACAAAAAAAATTATAAACTATTAAAACCCAATTATTATGAAAACAAATTTATTTACATTAATTTTTAGCTGTATTGCAACAATTAGCATGGCACAGGTAAATGAGCAGGATAGTCTTGCTTTGGTTGCATTGTACAACAGCACCGATGGCCCTAACTGGGACTGTGGGTGTAATAACGGGTGGCTGACTGAACCGGTAGAACAGTGGTATGGAATTTCCGTTTTAGATGGAAGGGTTACTGGAATTGATTTAAGTTTTGGAATTGTGAGTTGTGGGTCTTGTGGTTTAAATGGAACAATACCCGATGAAATTGTGAATTTACAATATTTAAAAAATGTTAATTTTAGTTTTAATGATTTATTAGGTGGAAGTCTACCAATATCATTTTATCAACTTAGTAATTTGGAATACATAGATTTATCTTTTTGTAATTTTTTAGGAGAAATTTCAGGTGAAATCGAAAATTTAATTTCATTAAAAACTGTTGACATAAGAAACAATAATTTTAATGGAATATTGCCAAATGAATTGTTCAATATGAGCACAATTATAGGACTAAATATTTCACACAATAATTTTACAGGTTTAATACCAACTAACATTTCTAATTTAGAAAATTTGCAATCATTAGAAATTTCTTCAAACAATTTTTATGGTAGCTTGCCATATGAATTGGGTGAATTAACATTATTATACAAATTAAATGCTTCAAACAATAATTTTGTAGGTGAAATTCCTGCATCTTTTGGGAATTTAATAAATTTATTAAATCTGGAAATGTCAGAAAATCAACTTGTTGTATTTGATGATAATATATTAAATAATATAAATACCATTCAAATCATATCTTTAAACAATAATCAGTTTGAATCTATTCCAGATTTAAGTAATTTAGAGAATCTCGTAAGAGTGAAAATAGAAAACAACAAACTTACATTTGAAGATTTAGAAACAAATCAATCATTAGTCACTATTGATGAATACACCTATTCTCCACAGGACAGTATAAATAGTGAAATTGATACAACTGTAATTGTCAATTCATCAATTACTCTTGAAACAATTTGCGGCGGCGAAAACAACCAATACCAATGGTATTTTAATAATAATCCAATAGAAGGTGCAACGGAAAGCACCTATACACTAACCAATGTTATTGAGGCAAATCAGGGTGTTTACACATGCGCAATAACTAATACCATAGTAACAGGGCTTACATTATGGAGGAAACCCATAACGCTCCACGTCAACACTTCAGGTATTGAAGATACAAATAATGAAAGTATTATTATAGAAAAATCTGGTGGCAATTTATTGATAACTAATTTACACGACAATTGTAATATAAATGTTTATACTGTTGAAGGCCGCCTGTTGCATAGTTTCGTTTGCGAAAAGGACGGAACAGCTACAATTGGCATTTCGAAATTTCCTAAAGGAGTTTTGATTTTAAAGATTGGAAACGAAAAAAACACCTTTATTTCAAAAAAAATAATTAACTACTAAAACCATTATTATGAAAAGCAAACTATTTTTAGGCCTGATTATTTTGAGCCTAAATGTTTATTCGCAATTTCAAGCAAGTATTAGTTCTGACAGTAAAGAGTTGCTACTTGATACTATTTACGGTTCTGATAGTACTGCTTATACCACAGTTAGTTTTGAGGACATGTGGTACAGCTCAGAAGTTGGCAAACCAAGAATTCCTGTAAAATATGTTAGATATGTTATACCGGAAAATGTTGAAGTTTCAGGACTTACAATAAATGAAGGCACAGCTACAGAATGTAATTCGAGAGCCAAAATATTTGATTTCATTTTATTAAAAATTGTGTTCAATGAGTTTAGCAATGAATAGATTCGTAACTTTAGGTATTATTCAAACACTCGGATTATAACCGAAAATGCCCAAAGGCGTTGAGCTCAGCGAAGCTAAATCCGAGGGAGCGAGGGTTCCGAATCCTGAGAAAACAGAAATTGCCATTTCGGATTTTAGTTTTCGGGACTCTGCATTTTTCACTACCATTCCTTCTCAACAACCCTTTGCTGTGCTTTAAACTTTTCGTTTTTCACTTTTTCCTGAACGTTTTTCTCTTGTTGTTGAAGAGATTCCAGGAAGCGTTCCATTTCCTCACGGCTCATTTGATTGTCCTTGGGTTGTGGCTGATTCTTTTCTTGTTTGTCTTTGTTTTTATCATTATTCTGGTTATCGCCGTTGTCGCCTTTATCTTTTTGATCATTTTTATTTTGATCTTTATTCTGCTTGTCTTTGTCTTGCTGACTTTGTCCGTCACCACCTTCGCCGCCACCTTGTTGTTGTTCTTGAATTTTTGTTGCAACCGCCATGTTATATCTACTCATGTCATGATTTGGATTTAGTTTCAAAGCATTTTTGTAAGCTTGGATGCTTTTGTCGTATTCTGCCGCCTGCAAATATGAGTTTCCCATATTGTAAAACGCATCAGCTTTTTCGTTGCGGTTACCCGACATTTTCATCACATTTTCGTAATTTAATGCGGCATCGTTAAATTTTGCATTTCGATATTGCGTGTTGGCTGTGTTCCCATAAAGTTCGAAAAGCTGCGGATTCGTTTCCATCGCTTTTTGATATTTCAATTCTGCTTCATCATAATTGCCTTCGTTGTATGCTTTATTCCCTTCACGAATAACTTTTCTTTCTTCCTGTGCCCAAAGCATAGATGGAATAAGAATAAGGAATAATCCTGATATAAAAATACTGATTGCAGTTTTCATATTTTTAAATTTTGTAATCATATTAATCCTTTACAATATTATTTCTGTCTTTGAATAGGTTAATCTTTCTTAAAACATCGTTTTTTCTTTCGGAGATAATAATATCTGTAATTAACAGCAATATTGCAATTAGTGCTAGTAACTGAAATTGATCATCGTATTCCGAGTAATTTTGTTTAAGTACTTCGCCTTTTTCAAGCTTAGAAAGTTCTTCATTTATTTTGTCGGATGCGTCGGCTGAATTTCCTGCACGAACGTAGATTCCTCCTGTTGCATTAGCAATTTCTTTAAGCGATTCTTCGTCGGGAACTGTAACTACAACATTACCACTTCGATCTTTGAGAAAACCACTTCCATTTTTTGCTGGAATTGGTGCCCCGCCTGGAGTTCCCATGCCAACAGTATAGATGATTATGTTTTTTTCTTTCAAAGTATTTGCAATAGCTAAAGCGTCATCTTCATGATTTTCACCATCCGAAATAAGAATGATTATCTTCGAAATTTCTTCATCTTTAGTAAATGATTTTGATGCAAGATCAATTGCTTTTCCTATTGCAGTTCCTTGAACAGGAACCATATCGGTAGTAATTGAAGATAAAAACATTCGTGCCGATCTTACATCATCTGTAATTGGCATTTGCACAAACGCATCACCTGCAAAAACAATAAGTCCAACTTTGTCGTTCTGTAATTTTCCAATTATTCTTTCGATAAACTTTCGTGCATTTTCGAGCCTGTTAGGTTTCAAGTCCTGAGCAAGCATCGAATTCGAAACATCAAGGGCAAAAATAATCTCAACACCTTGTCGTGTTACATCGTTTAGTTTAGAACCAAACTGTGGACGTGCCAATCCAGTGACCATTGATGTCCATGCAATACAAATTAATAATATTTTCCAAATTCTGCGTCCACGACTAAAATCTGGGATGAGTTGTTTTATAAGTGAATGATCACCAGCATTCTTTAATTTTCTATTTCTGTTATATAGTGAGATTAGAAACAGAGCAACAAATACTGCCAGCAGGCTTAAAAGCCATAAATATTGAGGTTCCTGAAATCTGAACATAACTAAAATGTGTTTTTGAAAATCGTTAAACCTAAAATTTGTTCTAATGCTAAAAATGCAAGAGCAATAATCATAATAATACCAAACTCTTCGCGTGGTTGTGAATAAGATTTAACTTCGAGTTGTGTTTTCTCTAGGCTATCTATTTCCTGATAAATCTCGCGCAATCTCTCGTTGTCGGTAGCTCTAAAATACTTGCCACCTGTTTGCTCTGCTATCTTCTTAAGAACATCTTCATCTATTTTAACTTCTACATTTTGATATTGTATTCCAAAAGGAGTTTGAAAAGGATAGGGGGCCATTCCGTTTTTACCAATGCCCACAGTATAAACTCTTATCCCATATTCAACTGCAAATTCGGATGCTGCAACTGGTGAAACATTACCCATATTATTTACTCCATCTGTAAGTAGAATTATCACTTTACTAACTGCTTTAGAATCTTTTAGTCTGTTTATTGCAGTTGCTAAACCCATTCCGATTGCAGTACCATCCTCAATCCATCCGCTCTTTACCTCCGAGAATAGATTCATAAGAACACCGTGATCTATTGTTAATGGACATTGTGTGAAACTTTCACCTGCAAAAACAACTAATCCCATTCTGTCGTCGGGACGGCTCGAAACGAATTCCATCCCAATTTCTTTTGCTGCTTCTATGCGGTTTGGCTTAAAATCCTCTGCCAACATAGATCCACTAATGTCGAGTGCTATAACGATATCAACACCCTCTGTTTTTCTGGTTTCCCACTTGTCGGTGCTTTGTGGACGAGCAAGAATAATTATTAATGCAGATAATGCAAGAATTCGGAAACCAAATAAAACATGTTTCATTACATATCGCCATGGCGTTCTCATAGATTTTAGTGGCCCTAGCGAACTAAGTTTCATGCTGGCTGCCGATTTTCTCAATCTCCATACATACCAGAAAATTATAGGAGCAAGCAGTATAAACAGCCAAAAATATTCCTTATTTGCAAATTCTATATTACTCATTTTCTTCGTTTTTTGAAGTGTCCTGTTTTATTGTTTCGTTGAGCTCAATCTGTGGTTCGGAGAGCTTTAGATTTAGCTTTTCATCTATTATTTCTTTTGTGTTCTCAACAAATTCAAAACTGTTTCTTAACGATAAATCGTTTTCGTTCTGCAAAGCCTGGTATTTTGCAAATTTTACTGCATCCGCAATTTCTAATATCTGTCGCAACTTAATTTGATCTTCATTGCTTATTTCTCCTGTTTTGGATGTTATTTCTAATATTTCGCTGCTGGTCATTTCTATAGCTTGAATTCCAAATCTATTTTCGAGATATTCTCTAATTACATCAGTTATTTGAACATGGAACTCTTTTGTCTGACCACGACTCCAGATCTTTTCCTTTCGTATGTGCTCGAGTTTTGCTAATGCAATTACGTGAGCAGGTTCATCTGGTTTTATTTTAAATAATGTTGGTTTCTTACCTTTTTTGTCAAATACTAAGAAATAAATCAGTGTTGCAAGTATTGCTAATAATAGTATAATTGCCCACCAGAATTGTTTTAGGTACTTTTTAAAGTAATACCAGAGTTCGGCGAGATTAAACGGGGTGTTGTATTGGTTTCCTTTTATGTCTTTAATTCTATAGAGTGTAAATAGCGGCTGTCCTTGTGTTACTTGCTGATATTCCTGAACAAATACAGTGTCAACACTTCCTGCAACTACATAATCCTTAAGAATCCCACTTTTGTCAACAAGAAACATCTTCTGAGTTGATGATTCGGCAATCTTTGTAATATCATCCTTGTCATAAAAACCTGTATTTTGGGTAAGCTCTGACGAAAAAATGTTATATAATTGTTCGTAAACATATTTCTTCATTGCATCAAGACTATCGGCAGGAACAGATTGCTTTACAGAATCTGGAATATACTGTTCAATTTCTTTTTTAAATCCATCTTTTCCATAAACCACATAGCCGGCAAAATCTGCATAAATTGTGTCAACAGGAATAGTGTCGAGCAATACATAAGGTTTTACATAAATTTGAGCTTCTGTAGAAAGAAAAAGATTTGTATCCGAGTTCGAGACCAATCTTAATGGGAGCGAAGGAATGATGTTTAAGCCAGTGTCGAAACTTGTAATAATGTATGATTTCTTAAATATTTTATCATTTCCCGACTCTGTAATTTGAGTTTCGGATTCTTTTATCAGCTCTATATTTTTAGAAATGGTATCCTTATAAACAGGAAATAATACTAGATCTGATTTCGGCACTTTTGCTTCTAAAATAAGTTCAGTTTGCGCACCGAGTAAAATTGTGTCATTTTTTAATTTAACACTAAGTGGAAGATTCTGGGCTCGAGTAATAAAACTTAGTCCAAAAATACATGCAATTATCAATATAGGTTTAAAGAAACTTTTCATTTTGTAAGCATTTAAAATAAATTACCTATTTTTAAATAAGCCAATCAAAGGTTTAACATAATCCTGATCAGTTCTTATATCTGCGTAATCAACATTTGCCTTGCGGAAAGTTACAGAGGCCTCGTCATATTTCTGTTTCCACCATCTGCGGTATTCACGTCTAACGCTTTTTGAGGAAGTATCAATCCATTTTTGTTGGCCTGTTTCTGCATCATTAAAATATGCTAGTCCCACATCAGGAAGCTCTTGTTCAAAGCTATCAAAAATACGCAATGCTGCGAGGTCATGCTTTTTACCAGCAATTTTTAGTGCATCGCTAAAGTCGGGCGAAACGAAATCAGAAATAATAAATGCAGTACTTCTTTTTTTAATTGCATTTGTCAGAAATTTCAATGCTTGTGTAACATCGGTTCTTGTGCTGGCTGGTTTGTAATCGAGCAATTCGAGAATGATCCTAAGGATATGTTTGCGTCCTTTTTGTGGAGGAATAAACTTCTCAATTCTATCCGAAAAAAGGATTACTCCAATTTTATCATTGTTTTGAATTGCCGAAAATGACAGCACTGCAGCTATTTCGGTTGCCAATTCCTGTTTAAACTTTTGCCTTGTTCCAAATGCTTTTGATCCGCTTACATCAATGAGCAACATAACTGTTAACTCACGTTCTTCCTCAAAAACCTTTATATATGGATGGTTGAAACGTGCAGTAACATGCCAGTCGATATCCTTAACCGGATCGCCATACTGATATTCGCGAACTTCGGAAAATGCCATCCCCTTACCTTTGTAGGCCGAGTGGTATTCCCCAGCAAACACTTGATTTGTCAAGCCTCGCGACTTTATTTCAATTTTACGAACTTTCTTTAGTAAGTCTTTTGCTTCCATCACAGTAATTTTATGAAATTACAAATTACAAATCCCAAATTACAAATTACAAATGCTGCAAATAATGCCCTATTTTTACGATTTAGATATTGTTATTTGTAATTTGTGATTTGTGATTTGGTGCTTTTTTATGCTACGGAACTTCAACCGAATTTAGTATTTCGCTAATGATTTCCTCCGATGTAATATTCTCAGCTTCGGCTTCGTAAGTTAGTCCCACACGGTGACGTAAAACATCGTGACAAACTGCTCTAACATCTTCGGGAATAACATAGCCTCTACGTTTTAGGAATGCAAATGCTTTGGCTGCAAGAGCTAAGTTTATCGAAGCGCGTGGTGAACCGCCAAACGAAATCATACCTGATAATTTTGCCAATCCATATTTTTCGGGATATCTAGTTGCAAAGACAATATCGAGAATATATTTTTCGATTTTCTCGTCGAGATAAACCTCTCTAACTACTGATCTAGCTTTTATAATATCTTCGGGTTTAATTACAGCATTTGCTGTCGGCATTTCTCCACTAAGGTTTTCGCGAATAATTGATCTTTCCTCTTCAAATTCTGGATAATCAATTTTAATCTTTAGCATAAAGCGGTCAACCTGAGCTTCGGGTAATGGATATGTTCCTTCCTGCTCGATAGGGTTTTGTGTTGCCATAACTAAAAATGGCTTTTCCATTTTGTAGGTAGCATCTCCGATCGTAACCTGACGTTCCTGCATTGCCTCGAGCAAAGCAGATTGAACTTTTGCAGGGGCACGGTTTATTTCATCAGCCAAAATAAAGTTTGCGAAAATAGGACCTTTCTTTACAATGAATTCTTCTTTTTTCTGACTGTAAATCATTGTTCCAACAAGGTCGGCTGGCAACAAGTCGGGTGTAAACTGAACTCTTGCAAACTTAGCATCAATAGTTTTTGCAAGTGTGTTGATTGCAAGAGTTTTTGCCAAACCAGGCACACCTTCTAATAAAATATGGCCATCCGACAAAAGACCAATCATTAAACCTTCAAGTAAATGCTTTTGACCGACAATTACTTTTTTCATTTCCATGTTGACAATGTCAACAAACGCGCTTTCACGCTGAATACGTTCGTTCAGCTCTTTAATGTCAATGAAATTATCCATATTAATCAGTTTAATTTGTTCAAAAATTGAATGCACGAAATTATCTTTTTTTAACATTTTTGTCAAGACATTAACGTATTTTTTGTCTTATATATTTGTTAAAAATGTTAAAAGGCTGTTAAAAGGCCGAAGTCCGAAGTGCAAAGTCCTAAGTCCTAAGTTAAGTTTTAAAAATTTGCATTGCAAATTTTTAAAACAGGTCGCGTCAGCATCAACTTTAGGCACTTTAGACACTTTAGGCACTCCGAACTTCATAGTTAATAACTTCTGAAAAAAACACATTAATAATTAATCTTAATTGATTTATTTTGATGTCATGGATTTACGATATCTTGTAATAGAAGGAAATATTGGTGCTGGGAAGACATCTTTATGTAATAAAATTGCAACCGAAAAGCATGCAAAGCTTATTTTGGAGCAATTTGCCGACAATCCATTTTTACCTAAGTTTTATAAAAACCCTGACAGATATTCATTCCCACTCGAGCTTTCATTTTTAGCAGATCGTTATAATCAGTTGAAGAAAAATCTTGATACTTTTGATTTATTCAACGAGCTTGTTGTTGCCGATTATTTCTTCATGAAATCTTTGATATTTTCATCTTCAACACTTCAAGAAGATGAATATAAATTGTATCGTCAGCTTTTTGATATTATCTATAGCTCATTACCAAAACCAGATTTGTATGTTTACCTCCACAAGTCGGTGGACAATTTGCTTAAAAACATAAAATTAAGAGGTAGGGAATATGAACAGAATATCAGTTATGAATATTTAAAAAGCATAGAAAACGGTTATTTTAACTTTTTTAAACAACAAAGCAACATAAAAATTCTACTTATAGATACTAATAACATTGATTTTGTTAACAATGATGATCATTATAAAAGGCTTGTCAATACCATATTTGAGCCCAATTATATCGATGGTATTAACAGAATTGTTTTCTAAAACTTAAAAAGTATTTAAAAGGTATTTTTTTTTTAATTAAAACTTATTATTTTTGCATGATAATTATTGTGTTGTGGAATTAAATCTTAATGTTAAATAAAAAAAAGAATTAAATTATGAAAAAGACCTTAATTTTCGTTCTTGCAGCTGTTGCCGTTCTTTCTTTCAGCAGTTGTAATGGTTTGAAAAAAATGATCGAGAATGCTGACGATATTAACTATTCCGTTAATCCTCAGGTCCTTGAAATGCATGCTGGACAGGTTGCTGTTAGCATCAATGGTAATTTCCCGGAGAAATATTTCAACAAAAAAGTTACTGCTACTATCACTCCAACCTTAGTTTGGGAAGGTGGCGAAAAAGCTCTTACTCCTATTTATGTTCAGGGTGAGAAAATTGAAGGTAATGCAAAAGTAATCGAGTACAAAGCTGGTGGTGCATTTTCTTATAACGAGAAATTCGACTATCAACCTGAAATGAGAAGATCTCACTTAGAGCTTCGTATCACCGCAACCAAAGGTAGCAAAACAGGTGATTTTGAACCAGAACTCGTTGCTGAAGGTA
>JAQVGK010000474.1 GCA_028696755.1 Bacteroidales bacterium
AGGCTGATTTTTAGCAAAAATGACACATAGTGGGACGTTATGAAAAGAACCCCACCATTTTTTGAGCTTGAAAAATGAGACAAGACAAACGGGACACTATAAAAAGGAACCAAGTTTTGTCTCATTTATGGCAACCTTGACTTTAAGATGTATAATAAGCTCAATATGGACAAAAAACCGCTTTATGAATTGATTATTGGTGGTGGATATCTATCACAGCCAAAACACAAGCCAAACGCAATTCCGGATGATTTTCTGGCTCGTTTTTATAACGTGAAAACATCCAAGATTGAGGAGATCGAGGATTTTGCTAATAATTACGCTTTTACAGAATATATCATTCCTGACTCTTGGCATTCAATACGAGAGATTCAAGAGAAATTTGTCGAAATACATAAAAGATATTCGCCAATAATTGACGAATTGCTGAAGCATGATCGAATCAAATATCATAATATTTTGAAAATCAACGCTGATTTGGAGAAAACGAGTCCTAAAATTAGCTTCCGCGGGAATGCAAATAGTTCAATGAAAAGAGAAGAAGGTTTTTCCATCTACACCATGAAAAGCGATAGTAACGAAAAAGCGTTTGTAGAAGTAGTTCCATTCGGCACATTTGAGAGTGGCAAATTTGATCCGAATACTACTCGAATTCAAGTTAAAATTAGTAGGCCGGCCAACTCAGATAGCAAATGGCAATATATCAGAATCGAAGATGGGGTTAAGAATATTATACAAATTTTTCCTAGTGAAAATTGGAAAATTGGTCACAAGTATTTGCCACTTCTCGTTCTGGCTGATGGCAAAATTAACCTGGATAGCAAAATGATGCCAATTTCTATCGAAATGAATTTCCGAATAAGAAAAAGCATTTTTAATCGGCAGGAACTTGTTGCTGTTTGGTCGCCAGTTGATGGAAGTTCATTTGTCGCTAAACGAATTTGGGATTACATAAATACTAGACAAGATGGAGATAAGTATAAGAATTGTGAAATTTGTGGAAATTATCACAAGGGCAAATCTATCCATTATTGTAATAAACCCGAATGTTATCTAGAATGGGACTCAAGACGAAAGAAGCCGAAGAAAATTAAGTTGAAATAATTCCGAGCATTTTCCGAGTTTAGGGTGTTAAAAAATGCCGTTTGTTACGATTGTAACGAAGGGCATTTTTTAATTAATAACTCATGGAGGTAAACATCTCGCGAAAAGAAAGGGAAGAAGCTTTTAAGCCTCTAGATTAAATTCAAAGCAAGTTTTAGTCGGGTAACCCCCATAGCTTAAGCAATAAATGAAAGGTAAAAAATGACATGCGAACAAGTAATGAGCAATGGTAAACAGTGCAAAGCTAACGCAATGCATAAGAGCAAATTCTGCTTTACACATAATCCGGAGACTAAAAACCAAGTAAAAGAAGCCGGCAGAAAAGGCGGGCAGGTTAGTTGCTACAAGAAGGGATTAATTAAAGCTGATCCAATAGACATTTTAACCGATAGCAAAATGGTTGTTTACTTACTAGCCGATACTATCAACCGAGTCAGACAAGTTGGGCCAGATGGCAGTTTAGATCCTAAAGCTGCTAATTGCATTGGTATTTTAACCAGCAAATTACTAGCGGCTCAGAAGGATTTAGAAACAGAAAGGAGGCTAAAGAGAATAGAAAAAGCATTAGATACACAAGGGATTCTGCAATAGAAAAATAATTAATAAGGAGACATTATGCTGAACAAACAAGAACTGAAAGTTGTCATGGTGCCAATTGAAAAGTTGGTTCCGTATGAAAAAAACGCCAGGAAGTGGACGGACACTTCCACCGAAGGCCTACGTGAAAGCATTTCTAGATTCGGGCAAGTCGATGCACTACTAGCAAACAGTGCCCCGGGCAGAGAAAATGTTGTAATCGGAGGGGCATTTCGCCTCAAAGTAATGAAGGAGCTAGGTTTCAAGGAGGTTGCGGTAATTTATCTTAATATCCCCGACCCGGAGAAAGAAGCCGAGCTGAATATTCGCCTCAATAAAAATCTAGGCGAATGGGATTTGGAGCTTTTAGCATCGTTTGACGAATCCCTACTCAAAGACATTGGTTTTTCATCTGAAGAACTCGACGATGTATTTGGAATTGAAGACAAACAAGAAACATTTGATCTTCAAAAAGAGCTGGATAAATTAGACATCAAAACAATTGAAATGCAGAAGGGAGATATCTGGGATTTGGATGGTTCAAAAATTATGGTCGGTGACTCGACTGTTGAAGCAGATATGCTAAAGCTAATGGGTGACGAGAAAGCCGACATGTGTCTGACTGACCCCCCATACATTTTGGATTACCTAAATGCTCATCGCCATGGCAAGGCGACTGAAGGATTTGGTGCTAAACGGAATCGCAGATATTTAGAGACCGATGTTTTACCCGACGATTTTACCGAAAAATGGATGGCGAATATTGCAAAAGTTCAGAAAGAATCTTTCAGCATCATTTGTTATGAAAACTGGAAAAACATTCGCACCATCTGGGGGGAGATGGAAAAACACTGGAAGGTCAAGAACATGATCGTCTGGCATCTACCAAATCGCAACCAGGCTTTCGCCTCTAAATACAAGTTTTTTAGCAAGCACGATATAGCTATGGTCGGAGCGTCAAAAAATTCAGATGTTGAATTTAATAAGACTCCCGAAGAAGATGGGTTACAAAACGAGTTCGAAACTGCACTTTACGCCATTGCAGGGAAACCACATTGGGAGAGCTACTCCAAGGGCAAAAAAGTTTGCCCTACAGATTTCATAGAATTTAATGCTGCCGATGAAAAGTCGAGTGGCCAAGCCATCATTTTTGGCACGAAACCGCTTGAGATTTTGATTCCGTACGTCAAAGTGCTGACCAAACGAGGCGACTTGGTTGTAGAACCCTTCGGCGGAAGTGGTAGTAGTCTCATAGCAGCAATTAAAATGAAGCGTCGATGCTATTTAATGGAGAAATCGCCAATTTACGCTGAAGTTATTAGAAATAGGTGGTCAAAATTAACTGGCCTTAAGGCCAAGAAAATAGGAGGAACAAATGAAGAATGATGACAATGCCAAAGAGGAGTTGATCGAGATTTTAAGAAAAAATCCGATTATTCAACCGGCATGCGATCGCTGTGCCATTAGTCGGTCGACCCTTTATCGCTGGAAGAGTAGCGATGAGCAGTTTGCCAAAAGGATTGAGGAAGCTATTAGCGAAGGCAGGATTTTAGTCACAGAACTTGCCGAATCCAAGCTGATGAGTGCGATCAAGAATGAAAATCTTGGGGCAATCATATTTTGGTTGAAGAATAATGACGCCAGGTATTCAGATA
>JAQVGK010000475.1 GCA_028696755.1 Bacteroidales bacterium
CTTGCTGAGAATCATGGGGTAACAATTTTTATTTCTAGTCATATTCTTGGCGAGATTTCTCGATTTGCAACTCGTATCGGAATAATTCACAATGGCGAACTTATTAAAGAAATAAACTCCGACGAACTCGAAAAACTTTGTCGCCGTCAGCTAATAGTTGATACTGTTGATAGTGTTAATGCTTTCAAGATTTTTAATGAATCTGGTATAAGTGTCGAATTTGATAAGACGGATAAAATTGTAAGTAATGATATTCAGTTTATCGAACATCCCGAAAAAATTTCTGATTTGTTAACCTCAAAAGGAATTTCGTTGAAGATGTTAAATGTTGTTGACGAAGATTTAGAATCATATTTTTTAAGAACAATAAAACCTTAAATCTACAAACTGTTTACTACTACATGCCTGAACTACATGCCACCTGTGACAATGCTCGATACTCCGCTCCTAACCGTAGCAATGGCTACGCTTACGGTGCTCATATCTGCGCTTACCCCATCTGACATGCATTTCAGCCCTTCGTTTAGCAAACAGTTCGCTGATTTAAGGTTAAAGAGAAAGGAGGCCTCAAATGAAAAGTTTTAGTGTAGCGTTTTATGCTGAGTTTGTAAAATATAGAAAGTCAAGAGTTTTTATTTTTTCGATGCTGTTTTTTTGCATTGTTCCGCTTATGACCGGTCTGATGATGTATATTGCTCAAAATCCTGAAATTGCAGAAAAAATGGGTATTGTTGGAACAAAGGCAAAAATGTTTAGTCAAAACAACTGGAGTGGCTATTTGGGGATGCTCAGTCAGGCAGCTGCTTCGATCGGACTTATTGGTTCTGGCTTTGTTGTTAGCTGGATTTTTGGAAGCGAATTTAGTAACAAAACAATAAAGGATATTATTTCTTTACCTATTGCTCGCCACAATATTGTTTTTGCAAAGTTGTGTATTTCGTTTATCTGGTGCACAATTTTGTTTTTTGTTGTTTTTGTTGTTGGCCTAACCATTGGTGCACTAATAGGAATGCCCGATTGGTCGTACGAAGTTTTTATAAGATTTGCAAATACATTTACAGGAACTGCCTTGCTAACACTTTTACTTAATCCTTTTGTAGCTTATGTTTCAGGATTGGGCAAGGGTATTATTGCTCCTTTGGCATTTGTAATTCTTACAATGATTACAGCTCAGTTTGTTGCAATTTTAGGCTGGGGTCCATACTTCCCATGGACAATTCCGGGTTTACTTTCGGTTAGTAGTGATGCTCCGGGAATGTCGGTTACAAATGCAAGTTATATTATCCTTGCAATTGGCTTTGCTATCGGAATAGCTGCAACGGTTAGGCAGTGGAATAGGAGTGATTATCAGTGAAAAATTGTAATCGGTGGTGTTGCTGCATTACGAAATGTTATAAGTCACATTTGTTCGTTTATCTGTCTTTTCAACGTTTCCATAACCGCTTGGGCGGATGATGGAAAGTTAAAAAGGATTTTGCAGTGTTTTAGACTTTACATTGCCGAATTGGATTTTTCCGTTCTTTTGACAATATTTTGGAGGCAATGAAAACGTCGGGGAAGATGATGAGATTGTGCTTTTATCTGTCTTTTCAACGTTTCCATAACCGCTTGGGCGGATGATAGAAAGTTAACAAATAGTGGTCAACCATATTCAGGCATTAACACCGATTACCGACCACCGACCACCGATTACCGATCACCGAAAAACACACATCATTCCAACTCCCGCCTAATCATCGCCAACTTCTCATCCAAATCCAAATTACCGTCAATCCAAATAATTTTGGTGCCGTCTTTTTCCATTTTCCTGAACCAGGTCATTTGGCGTTTCGAGAATTGGTGAATAGCAGTATTTAGTTGAGTAAAAAGTTCATCATAACTAATTTTTCCAGCAAGATACCAGCTTAGGAATTTGTATTCGAGTCCATAATATTCAATATCATCGTGCGAAATTCCGGAATCGAGCAGTCGTTGAGCTTCTTCAATCATGCCGTTTTCGAGTCGATGTTTTAAACGCTCGGTAATTCTGGCACGGCGTTGATCTCGTTCGTAATGGATGCCAAAAACTATTGGTTTTATTTCTGGAATTTCTTCTTTTATATATTCGTTACGCGAATAATATTCGGCAATTTCTATTGCTCTGATAGCGCGTTTTATAGTGTCTAAATCGCTACGATTATGCAAGTATTTATATGAGCGCAAAATTACTTCGAGTTCATCAATGTTTTTATTTGCGAGCTCTTTGCGCAAATTGTCATTAACAGGAACTTGTACCAAATCATAATTTTTTATCACAGCTTCTATGTACAAACCTGTTCCGCCACACAGTATAGGTGTTAGATTTCGGGAAGTAATCTCTTTATAAACATTAAGAAAATCTCGTCGGTATTCATAAACATTGTACTTATAACCTGCATCGCAAATATCGATTAAATGATAAGGAATTTGTTTTCCACCAATAACGTAATCGTCCAAATCTTTTCCAGTGCCAATATCCATTCCGCGATAAATCTGGCGACTATCGGCGCTAATAATTTCGGTATTCATTTCCAGCGCAAGATTTGCAGCTACTGCTGTTTTGCCCCCTGCTGTTGCGCCAGTAATTACTATTAGATTATATTTTGTTAGCATCTTTAACAAATTTTAGTTCCGCAAAATTAGTTCCGCAAAATAGTAAAAATAATTGTTTTTTAGATTAGGATTTTACTATAAGATAGAAATATTAACCTGTGATTAATACGCCTTATCATAAAGTTACATTTTGTTCTATTTGCTTCTGAAATTTAGTTTTAACCACATACTTTATTGCCTTTTATAATGCATGTAAAATCCCAAGATTTTATTAGTAGTGTTGACAGTTGTCCGTTGTATGTTAGTCAACAAAGAAATAGTTTTGTGTCATGGATATTAAGATAAAATTTGGCAAGAACTTAAAGCGCCTTAGGTTGGAGAAGGGTATTTCTCAGGAATCACTTGCATTTGCAGCTGATTTGGATAGAACTTATATTCCAAGCATCGAAAAAGGTGAAAGGAATGTCTCTATTACTGTTGTTGAGAAATTAGCAAATGCTCTTAATGTAAGTGTTTTAGAATTTTTTAAAGACTAGATAATATGAATGTATTAGGAAGTTACATCAAATACAAATTTGGTGTAGATGAGCCAAAATTTTTAGAAGTTTTAAAAATGAGTCCTGGTGCAGAAGGATATTTATTAGGTTCATTAGGCGAACTTCTGTTTAAGGAGTATATAGAATCATTGGGGTATGAAGCTTATAGGATTAAGGAAAAGCCACAAGGCGGGAACAACGCTAAAAGTGAGGATGCTCGT
>JAQVGK010000476.1 GCA_028696755.1 Bacteroidales bacterium
AAAATATTGTCAAAATAAGTTAGAGTTTTTACAGAATTTTAGTGAATATTTGAAATATTAGGATGAAATTCCATAAAAAAAATTACCTGTCTTAACATTTTTTGTAATTTGCGGATTTAAGGTAATATGAATAACGCAGTATTTAGTTTCAACAAACCGCAGAACGAACCGATACAACAGTATCTTAAGGGTAGTAAAGAACGTGAATTGTTAATTGAGGAATTAGAAAAATTAAGCTCTGGCACTATCGAAATTCCACTAATAATTGGCGGAAAAGAAGTGAGAACTGGTAAAACAGCCGAGTTCGTGATGCCTCATAACCATAAGAAAGTTCTTGCTGTTTATCATCAAGCAACTGAGAAGGAAGTGCAAATGGCAATTGATGCCGCACTAGAGGCTAAGCCAATGTGGGAAAATATCTCTTGGCTCGAGCGCTCTTCGATAATGCTCCGCATCGCTGAACTCATTTCGAAGAAGTATCGTTATGCACTAAATGCAGCCACAATGCTTGGACAAGGCAAAAACGCATATCAGGCCGAAATTGATTCTGCTTGCGAAACCATCGATTTTCTTAGGTATAACGTATTTTTTGCATCACAGATTTATCAAAACCAGCCAAGTTCTGACACAAATCAGTTTAATCGTTTAGAGTATCGCGCTCTAGAAGGATTTGTATTTGCAATAGCGCCGTTTAATTTTACAGCAATCGCATCAAATCTTAATATGTCGCCTGTAATGATGGGAAATGCTACTGTTTGGAAACCTGCAACTACCGCAATTTTGTCAAATTATATTTTGATGAAAATTTTTAAGGAAGCTGGTTTGCCCGATGGTGTTGTAAACTTTATCCCTGGCTCTGGCAGCATGATTGGTAAAACAGTCCTAGCTCATAAAGACTTGGCTGGAATTCATTTTACTGGTTCTAACAACACCTTTAATACTCTGTGGCGCGGAATTGCAAACAATCTCGAGAAATATGTTTCATACCCAAGAATAGTTGGCGAAACTGGTGGAAAAGATTTTATTTTCGTTCATAACTCAGCAACACCAAAAGAAGTTGCAAATGCAATAATTACTGGTTCATTCGAATACCAAGGTCAAAAATGTTCGGCAGCCTCAAGAGCATACATCCCAAAATCTTTATGGCCTGAGATTAAAACTCATGTAATCGAGATGCACTCCAAACTTAAAATGGGTCCAGTAACAGATTTCGATAATTTTATAAATGCTGTTATTGATGAGGGTTCATTCGACAGCATAATGAATTACATTAAGTTGGCTAAAGAATCCGATGAATGCGAAATTATCGCTGGTGGCAATGGAGATAAATCTGTTGGTTATTTTATCGAACCAACAATAATTCTTACTCAAAATCCACATTTCATTACTATGGAAGAAGAAATTTTTGGTCCAGTAATGACAATTTATATTTATGAAGATGAGAAATTTATTGAAACTTTAGAAATTTGTGATAAAACCTCGCCTTATGGGCTCACCGGCGCAATCTTCAGCAACGATAAGTACGCTATGATTCAGGCTTGCCGAATGTTGAGATATGCTGCTGGAAATTTCTACATAAACGATAAGCCTACTGGAGCAATGGTCGGATTACAGCCTTTTGGTGGTGCTAGAGCATCTGGCACAAATGATAAAGCTGGAGGGCCAATGAATCTTATGAGATGGACTAGTCCGAGAACTGTAAAAGAAACTTTTATGCCTTCGACAGATTTTCGTTACAATTACATGAAATAATTATTTGAAATAACTTTTAAAAACCCGTCTTGAGAATTTCGCTTAAGGACGGGTTTTTTAGCAAATTACTAAACTATGAATGAAATAATTAAAAATCAGTACTGACCGACTAAATTTTTATTTATATCTTTGCTCATGTCGTTTTTTATTTTTAGCAAAACAAATTTACGACATTAGGGTGAACCCTTTTGGTAGTAGCCCTACTTTTTTTAAAAATTTACTCGGTCAGTACTGTTTTTTTACGTAAACTTTTCTTTACTGTTTTTTGTTTAACTGTCTAACAATCAATAAAATAGTTGACTGTTATTTAAAAATTTTATAATTTTGCTAATGACTATGAAAAACGACAATGAGGAAAAGTTTATTATTTCTTTTATTCATTTTAATTCTGTTTACCAATAATTCGTATGCTTGGTGGACAAAGCTTTATAATACCGGAACTCCAGTATACACCTATTATCTGGGAGATAAACTAGCTTATCAATTCGAGTTTGCCGTAAATCAAGATACTGGACCAATGACTGTTTCGTACGGTATTGGTCAATCCACTGATGGTACTGGTTGGAATTGGTATGCAGCTACGTGGAGTCGAATGGATGGTTCTCTTAACAGAGTTTGGATTTCTAATTCAAACGAACACCAGTTTACATCTACAGGTAATTGGTACATTTCCGGTCGATTTGTTTGGACAGCTGACGGTTATACCGAATATGCCAGTAATGTAAATTGGACAGAAAATAATACCAGTTTATCTGCTAGCAGTTATTTTACAGTATCTGCTCTTGGTACTCCAACTTCCCCAACCACAACTGTTGCTTCATCCTCGCAAATAAACTTATCATGGACAAAATGGAATGGTAAAAATGTAATGGTTGTCCGAAGTACTTCGGCTTCCTTCACAGCTCCAACTCAGGTTACGGCTTATTCGGTTGGAAATACAATCGGTTCTGGGACTGTTGTTTATAATGGAAGTGGAACCTCATTTAATGATACAGGTCTCAATCCAGGAACAACATATTATTACGCTTTTTATAGCGAGAATTATTCGTATTACTCAACAAATTCATCAGCTAACGCAACAACTTATACCGAGTATCGCTCAAAAACTACTGGAAATTGGAACTCAACATCCACCTGGGAAAAAAATACAAATGGATCATGGATAGATGCAACTGCAACTCCAACATCGTCTGATTGGACAATAACTATTCGCAATGGTCATACAGTAACCGTTACCGCAAGTGTTACTGTCGATCAGGTTACTGTTCAAAGCGGTGGCACAGTTGTGTTATCTGCTGGAACATTAACTATAAATGATGGCAGTGATGCAAATGATTTTATTATTCAAGGAGTGTATCAAAGAACTGCTTCAGCAACAAACATGTCGATAAATTCTGGAGCAGTTGTTTATTGCGATAATGGAGGAGTTTATGCTCACAATGTCGCAGACGGCTCGCTACCATCTATTACTTGGGCCGATGGCTCAGAACTTAAAATTGAAAATAGTTTACAAACAGGTCTAAATCAAAGTTTTTGGAATGTTCGTGTAACAGGTGGAACTGCGAGT
>JAQVGK010000477.1 GCA_028696755.1 Bacteroidales bacterium
GTAATTAAATATTTTATTGATGTTGATTCCCACGAAGGCTTAAAGGTGGTTCCTGTTCTTTTGCTGGCGAATCTATTTCTTGGAATATTTTTCAATTTTTCGATATGGTATAAGCTTAATGATATGACAAAATACGGAGCATGGTTAGCAATAATAGGAGCCTTTATTACGATTGTACTAAATGTAATCCTTATCCCAGCTTATGGCTATGTTGGTTCGGCATGGGCAACTTTGATTTGTTACTTTTTAATGACATTGCTTTCGTTTTACTGGGGGCAGAAGTTTTACAGAGTGCCGTATCAGATCTGGAATGCGCTATTTTATTTTGCACTAGCATTAGTACTGTATTTTGTGAGTGTAGAATTTAAATCTGATAATCAAATGATTGTGTACATTTTTAATAGTTTGTTGTTAATTATTTTCTGTGGAATTTTTGCAGTCAAAGAAAAAGCATGGAGGTTGATAAAGCAATAAAAGTTAATATCTAAATCCTAAACAATATCAAATTTCAAAAATAAATTTTAAAACAAATTAGTGCATATTTTGCAGCTATTAGGTTTAAGAATATGGATTTGCACCCCGCATTTAGTCGTTAATGTTTACATAATAAACAATTGCTCTCAACATGCTACATCGCCAACTATTCTTCCCCAACTACTAATTTGCGAATATGCCTGTTTGAGTCAGTTACAATCTCGAGCAGATAAATTCCATGGCTAAGTGATGAAACATTTAATTGGATCAAGTTGTCATTTTGGCAAATCTCTGACATAACAATTCGACCAGCATTATCACATATCGAGACTCTAGTTGGTAGTTCGCTAGAAAAAACTCCAGAAATAAATACTTTGTCTTTTGCGGGATTTGGATAGACAATTAAATCAGAGTTATTATCCCCACATGACACTGAAATAACTTTAGAGTATGAGAAACTTCCATCGAAATCTGTTTGTTTAAGTCGGTAATAAACAATTCCAGGCTTAGTTTTGCTATCGGTAAACCTATAATTTTGATATTGGTTAGAGTTTCCAGCTCCTTGTATCTGTCCAGCAATCTGCCAATTGAAATCATCATAAGATTTTTCAATGATAAAATTATCGTTATTTATTTCGGATTCGGTTGACCAATTTATTAGGTTATAATTAGAATAACAATCGGCAAAGAATGCAGTAAGAGTAACAGGCAAAGGATTTTCTGTTCCCCCGCCAATTCCCCAGTTGCTCCAACCTGAGGCTCCACTACTTTTTAATACCGGTCGAGAAATCGTACCTGCTGGTTCTTGATGAATCCCATTTCTTTGCCAATTGCCTCCTCCAATTCTTTTAAGAGTAGTTAGTTTACACAATTCATTTATTCCGTAAACATTCTCTCCTACCAGAGTAATATCATAATTGCCATCATTTGACAAGCCATTGCCAGTATCTATTTGCCAATAACCATCGTCGGACGTATTTACAGCATCAAAAGCCACGCATGAGCCAGCTGCTGTTACAGTCACAGGCAATCCAGCTGTACCCATTTCGGTATTAACCCAGCTAAAAGTCAAAGTTCCACCACTTGTTGGTGCAGAACCGAACTCAACAGTAACAAATCTATCGTTATTAAGATAGCCGAGAGGTACAAAGCCACTTGCCTCTCCTGAATTTGTTCCGTTAAACCATCTGGCAACTTGACCGTAAATTAAGCCAGATGTGTAAGTAATTTCTCCTTTATCCAAAGTTGAAGTGCCTAATGTTAATAAATTTGAGCCAGTATTAATGTTACCAGAAGTCATTTCTAGCTTTTCTTCTATTGTTACATTTGATGCTAAAATAAGATTATTGCTATTGTCGAGAATAACAAAATCGAAAAGTTCACCTCCCGAAGAATTGATAGTTTGGTCGGCAGTTCCAGTAAAAAACACAGCTCTTTCGTTGGGATAGAAATTACTCCCAGCACCGCGAGTCCAGTTACCCTTTACGATAATATCGCCGCCGATTTCGTTTCCGAGAGAAAGATTCCCGTTTACAACAACATTTCCACCAACTGTTAGCGGATTACTAATACCTGGACTTGGCGATCCATAATCCATAAAAAGTGATGAGCCCGCCTCAATTGTTAAATTGCCATATAGAGCTTTTGCAATGCCAACAGTTTCGTGAGCATAATTTAAAGTTGTTGAGCCAGTAATAGAAATATTATTAGGATAACCAGGAGTTGTTCCAATAGTTCCAACTCCACTTGCCCCCCATTCCACTCGTCGGTCGTAAACCGCGCCTGTATTATAAATTAATTCAGATGATGCTCCATATTTAGGCGCGTTGTTATTTGCATATCCCCATGTATTTATCAGCAAAGTTCCATTTATTGTTGATTTGTTTGGACCAAAATCTACTCCGGCATTTCCATCGCTTCCATTAATTGTAACATTATTGAAAACAGTTTCGGAGCTACCGCCAATTGTTCCGATACCAGCAAAAACGACAGTACTGGTTCCAGAATTTATACTAGAGTTATTCGTAATTACTCCATTATTTCCAATAGTAAGAGTTTTATCCGAAAGGCTTAAAGTTCCATTTGTAACTAAACATGTAGCATTTACCTGAATACTGCTGCCTAAAACCACTCCATTTGAAGAGTTAACAGTAAGACTTTTTAAAACTGATGCAGAAGTTGGAATTTCGAATGAAGTTGTGTTTTGAGAACTGTGTTGCGAATAAATAACATCTACCGATGATCCAAATGTTGGAGCTGCAGCCAAGCTACCACCACTACGATTTATAAAAGTGTTGTCGGCCATTGTAAGAGAATTTGCACCAGTAATTATTTGACCTGAAACAAGATATAGACTATCATTAATGGTTCGACTATGTCTTAATTCAAGATTATTCGAGTTGTTAACCGTTAATGATTTTAGCAGAGTTCCAGATTCTGGCCATTTCGAATATCCTGCAGGCACACTTACACATGTGCAAGCAATTGTGTATTGTTTTATAGATCCATTATAAACTTCATTTAATCCAGTTGGGCCTCCTGATGTTTTGTAAACGAATCTATTACGTGCTTCGCCTCCTGCCCCGTGTTCCAGAATAGTCTTATAAGTTTGTTCTCCTGTTCCGAGAAAGTAAACAGCAGAATTGCAGTCGGTTGCAGAAATATATCCACCCCATGTTCCTCCGTCAATAATTAAATCTTTTTCAAGCTCCAATTTAAGGACACTGGTATTGTCGGTATTATTGTTATTCCATGAGAAAGATCCACCAGTTTGATAATAATTCCCAGCAACTCTTAATACATGAGTTCCACCAGTACTCCCTCCATTTTTCAAATAAAAAGTAC